>CACXEX010000097.1 GCA_902766775.1 uncultured Ruminococcus sp.
ACACTTGATGACAAGGAATTTGCAAAACTTTCAAATGCGTCTGTTTATGACAGACTCAGCGTTTGCGATGACAGAAGAATCTTCTGTGTATATGAAGCTCTTAAGAGAGGCATAACAGTAGAGCAGATTCACAGTATCACTCTTATTGATGAGTGGTTCCTTGAAAAGCTCAAGAACCTTGTTGCAATTGAAAATGAACTCAAAGAGGGCGAACTTACAGAAGACCTCTATGTTCGTGCAAAGAACAAGGGATTCCTTGACAGAACAATTGAAAAAATCACAGGCCAAAAGGTTCAGAACCCGCTTGTTCCTGTTTATAAAATGGTTGATACCTGTGCAGCTGAATTTGAGGCTGAAACTCCTTACTTCTACTCAACATATGATAAGGAAAATGAAGCAGAGGAGTTCATCAAAGAGCAGAAGAGCGATAAGAAAACAATTATCGTATTCGGTTCCGGTCCTATCAGAATCGGTCAGGGTATCGAATTTGACTATGCGTCTGTTCACTGTGTATGGGCTCTCAAAAAGGCTGGTTACGATGTTGTTATCGTAAACAACAACCCCGAAACAGTATCAACAGACTTTGACACAGCTGACAGACTTTATTTTGAACCGCTCACAACCGAAGATGTTATGGGCATAATAAAGACAGAAAATCCGTTTGGTGTAGTTGTTGCATTCGGTGGACAGACAGCTATCAAGCTTACAAAGTTCCTCAGCGACAACAATGTAAATATCCTCGGTACATCTTACGATGCTATTGATATGGCAGAGGACAGAGAGCGTTTTGATGAACTTCTTGAAAAGTATCACATCAAGCGTCCTCGCGGTGTAACAGTTATGACAACAGAAGAGGCTCTCGATGTTGCAAAGACAATCGGTTATCCTGTTCTTCTCCGTCCGTCATATGTTCTCGGTGGTCAGAATATGATCATCGCATTCAACGAAGATGATGTCAAAGAGTATATGGCAATCATTCTTGCACAGAATATCGAAAACCCGATTCTTATTGATAAGTACCTTCAGGGTACAGAGCTTGAAGTTGACGCTATCTGCGACGGCGAAGATATTCTTATCCCGGGTATTATGGAGCATATCGAGCGTGCCGGCGTTCACTCGGGCGACTCAATCGCAGTTTATCCTGCATGGAACCTCTCCGACAGAATGACTCAGATTATTATCGAAAGCTCAAAGAATCTTGCAATCGAGCTCCGCACAAAGGGCCTTGTAAACATTCAGTATCTTATTTATAAAGACGAGCTTTATGTTATCGAGGTTAACCCTCGTTCTTCAAGAACAATTCCTTACATCAGTAAGGTAACAGGCGTTCCTATGGTTGACCTTGCAACAAGAGCAATGCTTGGCGAAAAGCTTAAGGATATGGGCTATGGCACAGGCCTTTACAGAAAGAGTCCTTACATTGCAGTTAAGGTTCCTGTATTCAGCTTTGAAAAGCTTATCAATGTTGATAACCACCTCGGCCCTGAGATGAAGTCAACAGGTGAAGTCCTCGGTATTGCAGGCACACTCGAAGAGGCTCTTTATAAGGGTCTTATCGCAGCCGGCTATAAGATGAAGAAAAAGGGCGGTGTGTTCATCACAGTCCGTAATTCAGATAAGGCTGAAATCGGCGAAATTGCAAAGAAATACTATGACCTCGGATTCAGAATTTACGCAACAGAGGGTACAGCCGGTGTACTCAAGAAGTACGGAATCGACGCTGTAAGCGTTAAGAAAATTCACGAGTCAAAGACAAACAATACCCTTACACTTATTGAATCAGGCAAGATTCAGTATGTTATTTCAACATCGGCAAAGGGCAGAATTCCTTCAAGAGATTCTGTTAAAATCCGTCGTAAAACAGTTGAAAGAAATATTCCGTGCCTTACTTCTCTTGATACAGCAAATGCACTTGCAGATTGCCTCAAGAGCCACTACTCACAGCACAGCACAGAGCTTATTGATATTAACCATATGAGAGAGGAAAAGCTTATGTTAAAATTCACAAAGATGCAGGGTATAGGCAATGACTATATTTATTGCAGCACTTTTGATCAGGAAATCAACAATCCGGAAGCACTTGCAGTAAGACTTTCCGACAGACATTTCGGTATCGGCGGTGACGGTATCATCCTTATCTGCCCGTCAAAGGTTGCAGACGCAAAGATGAAGATGTACAACCTCGACGGTTCAGAGGGTAAAATGTGCGGTAACGGTATCCGTTGCGTCGGCAAATTCCTCTATGACCACGGTATGGTTGACATTAACGAAAAAGATGAAATTACAATTGAAACACTCAGCGGTATCAAGAAGCTCAAGGCTTATACTTCGGGCGGAAAGGTTAACCGCCTCAGAGTTGATATGGGCAAGGCTATTCTTAATCCTAAGGAAATTCCTGTTGCTCTTGACGGTGACAAGGTTGTTGACAGACCTGTTGAAATTGCAGGTAAGAACTACAACATCACCTGCGTATCAATGGGTAACCCACATTGCGTAGTATTTATGGACGATATTGACAATCTTGATATTGAAACAGTAGGTCCGGAGTTTGAAAATGACAAGCTCTTCCCTGAAAGAGTAAACACAGAGTTCGTAACAGTTCTTGATGACCATACAATCAAGATGAGAGTATGGGAGCGTGGCTCAGGTGAAACATGGGCTTGCGGTACAGGCGCTTGTGCCGTTGCAGTTGCAGCTTGTGAAAACGGTTTCTGCAAAAAGGGCGAAGACATCAAGGTTAAGCTCAAGGGCGGCGATCTTATTATCAACTATACAGATGAAACAGTATATATGACAGGTAACGCAGAAAAAGTATTTGAAGGCGAAGTTGAGGTGTAATCGTGGAGATAACCGAACAGAAGAAGAATAAAAAATATATATTCGTAACAGGCGGTGTTGTATCCGGTCTTGGTAAGGGTATCACAGCCGCATCTCTCGGCAGACTTTTAAAGGCAAGAGGACTCAAGATTGTTGCTCAGAAACTTGACCCGTATATCAATGTTGACCCAGGTACAATGAGTCCGTATCAGCACGGCGAGGTATATGTAACAGAGGACGGTGCAGAAACCGACCTCGACCTCGGTCACTATGAGCGTTTTATTGATGAGGATCTTAACAAGTACTCAAACCTCACGACAGGTAAGGTTTACTCAAATGTTCTTGAAAAGGAGCGTCACGGCGACTACCTTGGCAAGACAGTTCAGGTAATTCCTCACATCACAAATGAAATCAAGTCTTTTATCTACAATGTAGGTGAAAAGACAAACGCCGATGTTGTAATTACAGAAATCGGCGGTACAGTAGGCGATATCGAAAGCCAGCCGTTCCTTGAGGCTATCCGTCAGGTATCTCTTGAGGTTGGCAGAGAAAACAGCATCTTTATCCATGTAACTCTCGTTCCTTATATCAAGGGCAGTGAGGAACACAAGTCAAAGCCTACACAGCATTCGGTAAAAGAGCTTCGTTCAATCGGTATCAATCCCGATATCATCGTTCTTCGTTGTGACGAACCTCTTGAAGAGAGCATTTTCAATAAGATTGCCCTCTTCTGCAATGTAAAACCCGATTGCGTAATCGAAAATATTACTCTCCCGACACTTTATCAGGCTCCTCTTATGCTTGAGAAGAGCAACTTCTCAAATGTTGTATGTCGTGAACTTAATATTCCAACCGACAAAGAGCCTGACCTTTCTGAATGGAAGGAAATGCTTGAGCGTATCAACAACCGTACAAAGAAGTGTAAGATTGCCCTTTGCGGTAAGTATGTTGCCCTTCATGACGCATATCTTTCTGTTGCAGAGGCACTCCGTCACGGCGGTTTTGAGAATTCTGCTGATGTTGAAATTAAGTGGGTCGACTGCGAACTTCTTACAAAGTACAAAGTTGACGAGCTTCTCGGCGATGTTGACGGTATCCTCGTTCCCGGTGGTTTCGGTAACAGAGGTATCGAAGGTAAGATTATGGCTGCAAAGTATGCCCGTGAGCACGATATTCCGTATCTCGGAATCTGCCTCGGTATGCAGACCGCTGTAATTGAGTATGCAAGAGATGTTCTCGGCTATAAAGATGCTAACAGCGGTGAGTTTGCTCCCGAGGGCAAGCATAATGTTATTGACCTTATGCCCGAGCAGGAAGGCATTGAAGATATGGGCGGTACAATGCGTCTTGGTGCATATCCGTGCGTAATTCAGCCCGGTTCACTTATGGCTAAGGCTTACGGTCAGCACGAAATTTCTGAGCGTCACCGTCATCGTTATGAGTTCAATAACGACTTCAGAGAAGAAATTGAAAATGCAGGTATGAAGATTACAGGTACATCACCTAACGGACTTCTTGTTGAGGCTGTTGAAGTTCCCGACAACCGTTTCTTCGTTGCTGTTCAGTATCACCCTGAATTCAAGTCACGCCCGAACCGTGCACATCCGCTTTTCAGAGAATTTATCAAGGCATCACTTGAAAAGTAATTGATTTTTCCACTTAACTTTCAGATTTAAAGGACTGATTATAATGAAGATTAACAGAAATTTTGACAATCTCGTTCCTAACTATCTTTTTGCAGATGTTGCAAAAAAGACAAATGCATACATTGCGGCTCATCCCGATAAAAAGGTTATCAAGCTCGGTATCGGCGATGTAACTCTTCCGCTTGCTCCTGTTGTTGTTGAGGCAATGAAGAAGGGTGCAGAAGACCTTGCTCACAAGGAGACTTTCAAGGGCTATCCTGATTATGAGGGTTACGAGTTCCTCAGACAGGCTATTTCCGATTACTACAAGAGCTTTGGCGTTACAGTAGGCGCTGACGAAATTTTTGTATCAGACGGTGCAAAGTCAGACTGCGGTAACATCGGCGATATTTTCTCAAAGGATAATGTTGTCCTTGTAACCGACCCTGTTTACCCCGTATATGTTGACTCTAACATTATGGCTGGCAGAAAAATCCTTTATGCTGCATCAAATGAGGCTAACGGCTTTGCCGCTCTTCCTGATGAAAATGTAAAGGCTGACATCATCTACCTTTGTTCACCTAACAACCCAACAGGTTCTGCTTACAATGCTGAACAGCTCAAGATGTGGGTTGATTATGCACTCAAGAACGATGCAATCATTCTCTACGATTCAGCGTATGAGGCATTCATCACTGAGGATCTTCCTCGTTCAATCTTTGCAATTGAGGGTGCAAGAAAGTGCGCAATCGAAATGTGCTCACTTTCAAAGACAGCAGGTTTCACAGGTACAAGATGCGGTTACACAGTAATTCCTAAGGAACTTGAGCGTGACGGTCACAACATCTATGCAACATGGTACCGCCGTCAGGCAACAAAGTTCAACGGCGTTTCATGGCCTGTTCAGTGTGCAGCTGCCGCTGTATTCAGCGAAGAAGGTCAGAAACAGATTAAGGAAAACATTTCTTACTATCAGGAAAATGCAAGAATCATCGCATCAGCACTTGATGAACTCGGCATTTACTACACAGGCGGTAAAAACTCACCTTACATCTGGCTCAAGTGTCCTAACAATATGGGCAGTTGGGAATTCTTTGACCTCCTCCTCAATGAGGCAAATGTTGTTGGTACTCCGGGTGAAGGCTTTGGCGAAAACGGCGCAGGCTACTTCCGTCTTACATCATTCGGCGACAGAGAAAACACAATCGAGGCTGTTGAAAGAATCAAAAAGGTTCTCGCAAACCTCTCAAAGTAATTTAAATTTATATTGTTATACTAAATAACACAAACAGCGGATACCCCCAAATTTCGGGTTATCCGCTGTTTTTATTATCTGTTATTACCGGTAGGGGCGCTCATTGGGCGCCTGCACGGCGAGCCGCCGTTCCCGGTTCGTGAAGATAGTTTGATGTATAAACAGATAAAATGCCCGAGCGTGATATTGCAATTGTTTATACAAATCGGTAGGGGTAACAGCACAATATTTGTGATAAATATAAATGCCACAAAATAATTGTTATACCGTGGGGGCAAGCCGTATTCTCCTGTCAGTGTGCGATGCACACGATTGCACAGTTTATGCTACATCAAAATATATGTGTGTAAACATAAAAATTCATCGTAAAAAAGGACACTCCAATTGGAATGCCCCTTTGATGTACATATTAAAATCAGAACTTAATCTTTTCAGCAATATAATCGTTGAGCTTGTCGATAGCAACTCTTTCCTGCTGCATTGTGTCACGGTCACGGACTGTTACACAACCGTCATCAACAGACTCAAAGTCATATGTGATGCAGAACGGAGTACCGATTTCATCCTGTCTTCTGTAACGCTTACCGATTGAACCGGCATCATCGTAATCGGTCATAAAGTCAGCTGTGAGCTGCTCATAAACCTTGCTTGCCTGCTCATTGAGCTTCTTTGAAAGTGGAAGAACGCAAGCCTTGTACGGAGCAAGTGTCGGGTGAAGTCTTAATACAACTCGTGTATCCTTTTCGTCAATAACTTCCTCATCATAAGCCTCAACAACAAGAGCGAGGAAAAGACGCTCAACACCGAGTGACGGCTCGATAACATACGGAATGTACTTTTCGTTTGTTGTCGGATCAAAATACTCAAGTGTTTTGCCGCTTGTTTTGCTGTGCTGTGTAAGGTCATAGTCAGTTCTGTCGGCAACGCCCCAAAGCTCACCCCAACCAAACGGGAAGAGATACTCAAAGTCTGTTGTAGCCTTTGAATAGAAACAAAGTTCTTCTTTTGCGTGGTCACGAAGACGGAGATTTTCTTCTTTAATGTTGAGAGAATAGAGCCAGTCACGGCAGAAACCTCTCCAGTATTCAAACCATTCAAGGTCTGTACCGGGCTTGCAGAAGAACTCAAGTTCCATCTGCTCAAACTCACGAACACGGAAAATGAAGTTACCGGGTGTGATTTCGTTTCTGAATGACTTACCGATCTGAGCAACACCGAAAGGAACTTTCTTACGGCTTGTTCTCTGAATATTAGAAAAGTTTACGAAAATACCCTGAGCTGTTTCCGGACGAAGATAGATTTCGTTCTTGCTGTCCTCTGTAACACCCTGAAATGTCTTAAACATAAGGTTGAACTGACGGATATCCGTAAAGTTGTGCTTTCCGCAGTTAGGACAGGGAATCTGCTTTTCCTTAATGTAGTTCATCATCTCTTCGTTTGTCCAGCCTGCAACATTTGTACCGTCAAAGTCTTCAATAAGATTGTCGGCACGGTGACGGGTTTTACATTCCTTACAGTCCATAAGCGGATCAGAAAAACCGCCGAGATGACCTGATGCAACCCATGTCTGCGGATTCATAAGAATTGCAGAGTCAAGACCTACATTATATTTGTTTTGCTGAACAAATTTCTTGAGCCAAGCATTTTTGATATTGTTTTTGAGTGCAACACCGAGTGGGCCGTAATCCCAAGTGTTTGCAAGGCCACCGTAAATTTCAGAACCCGGATAAACAAAGCCTCTGTTTTTGCACAAAGCAACGATTTTATCCATGGTTTTTTTGCTGTTTTCCATAACTTAACCTCTCTTTGCAGATAGATAAAAATAACCATTAAAATAATACAATTATTTGCTACTGTTGTCAAGTGGAAACGCCAAATGAAAGGTTGCAGCGAAGAGTTGAGCGCAATAATTTGAAAAAATTTACAAACTTGCCAAAAACCACTTGTAAATGTAATCATTTTGATATATAATGTAGTTACTCGAAATTTGAGTAACCAAAAAGGAGGAATTAACGATGAAAAAATCATCTAAGGTTCTCAGCTTGGTACTTGCAGTCCTTATGGCTGTATCCTGTTTTTCAGGTTTGACCATTTTCTCTGCATCAGCTGAAGAAACCGACACAAAAATTTATTTCGATGTAAGCAGTCTCCCAGCAGAATGGGGTACTACAAAGAGCGTTTACTGTCACATTTACAGCGTTGCCGGTGACGAGCTCGCAGAAACAGCATGGCAGGGTCCTGCTGAAAAATGTAAGAAAGACACTGCAACAGGTCTTTATTATTTCGACACAGCAAAATTAAAGTCACCTGATGGTACAGCTCACGGCGGTCTTAAGGACAACGCTGACTATGCTGTAATCTTCTCAACAATCGACAGCACAAAAGCCGGCCACCAGACTTGCAATGTAACACTTGGTAAGCCTTGCCTCGGCGATACAATTTACCTCACAGGCGGTAAGGTTGAAAACACAGAAGATTCATCAAAGATGGACTACGCTGCAACATGGAAGAACAACAGCGAAAACTACGGTCCTAAGGCTGCTATTACATCACTCGGTAATGTAATCGACGGTCGTTATCCTGTTTACCTTTCAAGAGCTGAAATGGTTGCACAGGCACTCTTTAACTGGGCTGTAAAGAACGCTAAGAACTACACTCCTGAAACTGTAGCTAAGATCTGCACACAGGTTGAGGCTGAGCCAATGGATGTTTACAATGCATATGCTGAGATGTATGCAACACAGCTTGCTGATCCTGTAACATATCCGAACTGTGCTCCTCTTACAACAATCGCTGAACTTCTCGGCGTTGATCCTTCAGCTACAACAGCTCCTGCAACAGAAGAGCCAACAACAGAAGAACCCACAACTGTTGAGCCTACAACTGTTGAACCAACAACAGAAGAGCCCACAACTGAGCCTGCTCCTGTTGAAGAAACAAAGTATGTAGTAGCCGGTGTTGAGGCACTCACAAACTACTCATGGGTTGGCGATCCTGCACTTGCTCCTGAAAATGTAATGACAAAGAACGGTGATGTTTATACAAAGACATTCACAGCCGTTCCTGCAGGCAAAGATTATCAGCTCAAGGTTGTTGAAAATGCTGTTGACGGTTCACAGAAGTGGATCGGTTATGACGGCACAGACAACAATGTAACATTCAATGTAAACGCTGACTGTGATGTAACAGTTACATATGATCCTGCAACAAACAAAATTGATGTTACAGGTGATTCAGTTGAACTCGTAACAGATATCGACATCGACTATGTAACAGTAGTTGGTAACGGTGCTGACAACTGGCTCAACGGCGACGCTTGGGTTGTTGACTCTGAGAAAAATATGATGACTGAAGTTTCTGACAAAGTTTATCAGATTACTTTCAAGGATGTAGATTCTTACGAGAACTACCAGTTCAAGTTTGCCGCTAACGGTTCTTGGGCTGCTAACTGGGGTCTTGAAGAGCAGGGCAACGCTCCTGTTGGCAGTGACTTTGACCTCGCTTTCAATGCTCAGAATATGATTATTGACACAGTATCACTCGGTTATGTTGGTACAGTAGATATCACAATCACACTTGACCTTACAAACTTCAACTACCTCGCAGGTACAGGCGCTAAGGCTAATGTAAAGATTGACGGTACTCGTGTTCCGCTCATCGGCGATGCTGACGGCGACTACAATATCACAGTTCTTGATGCTACAATGATTCAGAAGATTGCTATCAACCTCTTAAGCATTGATGCTACTGATACAAACGCATTCAAGGCTTGCGATGCTAATGAAGACGGCAGAATTTCTGTTAAGGATGCTACTCTCGTTCAGAAGTATGTTGTAAAGGGTTACGAAACAGGTAATGTTGGTTCCCCGATTTCTGTTGATTGAGAGTAATCATTACTGATTAAATTCACAATTGCATTTTACCCCGCAGGATTTCCTGCGGGGTTATTTTTTGCCCGAAAATGACTAAATTTCTCTGATACAGGTGCAAAGTGGCACAATGTGTGATATAATGTAAGTTAAGGAACTGTTCAGAAGGAAAAGAGGCGAGTACATATGTATATTCACGATATTTCAAGGGATACTCTTACAACTGAAACTTATCCAGGAGATCCCGAAACCGTTGTAAATTCGCTAAGAAGTATTGATGAGGACGATGAATGTAACCTTTCTCAGATTTCTATGTGTGTACACGCCGGAACGCATATTGATGCTCCGCTTCACTTTTGCCCCGATGGCAAGGGAATAACAGATCTTAGGCTCAACACTTTTTACGGAAAATGTACTGTGATAACAGTCAAAGGTGTGTTGACCGGAGAGGATATGGATAAACTTTTGCCATATTGCAGAAAACGCATACTTTTTCGTGGCAACGGAAAAACATATCTTTCCCATTCGGCAGCGATAGTCCTTGCACAAAGCAGGGTGGTGCTTGTCGGAACAGACGCAGAGTCAATCGCACCGCCGTTTGATGAGGTGAAAACTCATCTTGAGCTCGGCAGAGCAGAAATCGCCGTGCTTGAAAATCTCAACCTTTCAGGTGTAGAGGACGGTGAGTATGACCTGTGCGCCTTTCCGATAAAGCTCGGCGGACTTGAGGCGGCACCATGCAGAGCGATACTTTTTGAACAGGAAAAAGGATTAAACTAAGGTGATATTTATGGTAAAAATGGTAGTATTTGATCTTGACGGCACACTTATAAACTCGCTTACCGACCTTGCTATAAGTGTAAACTACGGTCTTAAATTAAACGGTCTTGAGGAAAAGCCGGTTAAAAATTATACAACATATGTTGGAAACGGCAGAGAAATGCTGATTAGAAGAGCAATGGGAGATGCGTGGACAGATCACGAACTTTTTGAAAAAGTCAAGGCTGATTATGACAGACACTATGCTGTTCATTGCAACGACCACACTGCCGCATATGACGGTTGTGCCGAAATGCTTGAAAAACTTGCACAAAAGGGCATTAAAACAGGCGTTCTTTCAAACAAACCGGATGAGTTTGTTGATAAAATGTTGAAAAAAGCATTTCCAAACCACAAATTCACTCAGGCATGGGGACAAAAACCTCAGTACAAGACAAAACCCGAACCAGATGCTTTGCTTGCTCTTCTCAAGATGAGCGGTGTAACTCCGGAAGAATGTTTCTATGTCGGCGACAGCGATGTTGATGTTTATACTGCAAATAATGCCGGTATAAGAATGGCAGGCGTTTCGTGGGGCTTCAGAGGTAAAAAAGAGCTTACGAACGCAGGTGCGCCGTTTGTTGCAGACACCGCCGAAGAACTCTTTGACTACATTTGCAAATTTATATAATATAAAAAGTATGAACGAGATAAATTATCAGAAGGAACTCGACAAGGTGATTGACAAAATCACGCAGGAGGGAAGAGTGCCGAAACTGCTTTTGCATGTGTGTTGCGCCCCGTGTTCGTCATACTGCCTTGAGTATCTTTCGAAATATTTTGATATTACAGTATATTTTTATAACCCGAATATTTCGATTGCAGACGAGTATAATTACCGTCTGAGCGAAGAAAAGCGTCTTGTGTCGCTTATGCCGTTTGAACATCCCGTAAAGGTAATCGAGGGCGAGTATCTGCCAAAAGATTACTTTGATTATGTCAAAGGTCTTGAAAATGAACCCGAGGGTGGAAAGCGGTGTGAAAAATGTTTCAGACTGCGACTTGAATCCTCTGCACGCTACGCAAAGAAACACGGCTTTGATTATTTTACAACCACGCTGACAATCAGTCCGCTGAAAAATGCACAGTTGCTTAATTCAATTGGTGCGGAACTTGCCGAAAAGTACGGCGTTCCGTGGCTGTACAGCGATTTTAAAAAGCGTGAGGGCTACAAGCGTTCAATCGTCCTTTCAAAAGAATATGACCTCTACCGCCAAAACTACTGCGGTTGCGTTTTCTCAAAAAGAGATAGTGTTGCCGCTGAAAACTAAACTGAAAAAACCGATGCATCGAAATGACGCATCGGTTTTTTTATGAATGAAAATAAAATTACAAAAGAAGTAAATCGTACAAAATTTACCAATCTAAGTCATCATCTTGCCAAAGAAAATTATCATCATTTTCTTCATTTTGATATTCGTTGTTATCCCAGTTAAAAACAAATTCGCCGCTACTGATACTGAAACCGTTACGGTCGATATATTCGTATTCGCCTGAATCATAGTTAAAACACCATTTTGCCATAGTGGAACATCCTTTCAGTTGTAACATTTTACGATTTTGATATGCAATATGTTTTATTGCAATGTTCGTTTAAGTAGCAGTTATCACATACGATTTCGGATATTTCTTGCAAAAACAATTCTTTATCGGATGGCAGTTCATATGGTTCAATTCTTTTAATATTCTCAGAATTTCTAAGTGCAAAGTCAATTTGCTTACCGTTGCTTGTTTTGACATAACGGTAAACTTCTGCGAAGAATAAAACGCAATCGCCAATCTCGTATTCTTCAAATTCGGTATTGCTCATCCAAACATGTTCTTCTTTGCCGTCAAAACAATCCCCGTCAGGGAACATCCCTTCTACAAATATACGCTCAAAGCATATATTGTTCTTTGTTCTTTTTTTAATACGACCTTTGAAACTTAAAGGAATATTGTAATAACAAGTTTTAAAATATGTTCTAACTTCATGAGATGATTTCATTTGTATATCCAGATATTCATCGTAGGTTAATTTTTCTGCTCCTACGGTTTTATGAAATTCGTCAGGATCAAAATCTATCGTGTAATCATGATCATTCAGTATTACTTTTTGCCCATAGTATTCGGGAAAAAGTTTTTGCATTTTTGTTTGATTTTCTTTTTTGATGTTGTTTTTCATTTTTTGTAACCTCCGTTAATAAGTGCTGTCAAAAACAGCCTGACATGCCAACAAAGGTTAGTAATCTTATAAGCTCATTATAGGTTATTCAAATGCTTTTTGCAAGAGGATAGCTATAATTTTACAAAAGACAAATCCCCGTCAGAATTTCTGACGGGGATTAATCGTGTTTGCAAATTATTTAACTGAGGTTAACGCATATTAATTGAGTCGTTTTACACAACTGATTTGAGGTATTCGACAATTTCCTGCTGAGTACTCATTTCAAGCACCTTTGCGGCAACTTTGTCTGCCTCCTCTTTTGTCCAAGTGGAAATTACCTTTCTCACATTAAGAACTGACGGAGCGGAAACGCTGAATTCTGTGAGTCCAAATGAAATAAGCAGCGGAATCATCAGCTTGTTTGCGGCAGCCTCACCGCACATTCCTACTGAAATGCCGTTCTGAACACCGCACTCAATTGTGCGTTTAATCATTCTGAGAACGCTTGGCTGAAGGGGAGAGTAGAGATACGACACATCGTTATTACCTCTGTCGCAAGCCATTGTGTAGCCTGTGAGGTCATTTGTGCCGATGCTGAAGAAGTCAGCCTCTTTTGCAAGCATATCTGCGATAACTGCCGCAGACGCTGTTTCAACCATAACACCGACCTGTATGTTTTCGTTGAATTTTATGCCCTTGTTGCGCAAATCTGCTTTGCATTCTGCGACAATTTTTTTGCCCTCTCTAAGTTCATCCATAGTTGTGATGAGCGGGAACATAATCTTGACGTCACCGAATGCGCTTGCACGCAAAATGGCTTTAATCTGTGATTTGAAAAGTTCACGGTTTTTAAGGCAATATCTGATTGCACGGAATCCCATGAACGGATTTTCTTCTTTTTGAAGTCCAAGGTACGGAATGTCCTTGTCACCGCCGATATCAAGTGTTCTGATAATCAGCGACTTGCCCTTTAAGATAAGAGCCGCCTTTTTGTAGGC
>CACXEX010000098.1 GCA_902766775.1 uncultured Ruminococcus sp.
AACGGTTAATGAGATAGGAGAAATTATTTTGGAGACAAAGTTCATTGGTTTGGAAGGTTTCAATGAAATCGAGAGTCTTCCGACAAAAAAGCGCAGAGTTTGCAAGCGTGAGCTTACAACCGCACAGAAAACTGTTCGCTTTGTAAAAAGAGAGACAACATTTTGTGCAAAGTCGGTTGTAAGAATGTCAAAGAACACAGCCGCAAAACTCGCACAGGCAATTAAGAACAGGAAGGGTTCTTTAAAGTCTGTTACAATCAAGTCTGTTAATCCGTCAAAGAAAGCAAAAACACAGATATCAGCCATTGACAGAGCATTTAATGAATCGAGAAACGGCACAACAAAAAGTGCAAGAGAAATTGTATCGGGTCTTTCGTTCAAAAGCGAAAAGCAGTACGCTCACCTTGCACCGTCAACAGTCCGTTCACAGAAGTTGCTCAAGAAAAAGGCTGTGCTTGCAGTAGTTGCATGTTTCAGTGCAATCACACTTTCATGCGTTACCGTTGCAAGCGCACTTGATATGAAAACAGGCGGTAATGACAGCAACAGCAACAGCGTAAAAACTTCTGCCGTTGTTGCAACAAGTGACGAGGCTGTTCCTCGTACTGAAATTGACAGCGAATCAAAATCAGCAAACCTCAAGGCGATTTCACCGTCATGTGCAAGTCTTTACATTGACGGCAAATTCATCGGCGCAACGGAAGAAATTGATCAGCTTAACGCAGATCTTGATCAGGTGCTCGTTGATTACCGCAAAGATTACGACGATGAAACAACAACAGAATTTGCAAATTCAGTTGAAGTTGTAACAGGCAACACAAGCGGTACAGACCTTGTTACCGCAGACGAGATTATGGCACTTGCAGACGGCAAGTTCTCAATCTCACTTTCAACAGACATTGTTTACACAAGAGATGTTGCTTATGACACAAAGGTAAAGTATGATGATGACAAATCCACTTCATATAAAAAGGTTACCACAAAGGGTGTCAAAGGCGAAGAAGAAGTAACAGTAAGAACTACATATGTTGACGGTGTTCAGACCGATGCAGTTCAGACTGATACAAAAACGCTTAAAGAGGCAGTTGACGAAGTTGTTGTAAAGGGCAAAAAGACTGAGTCTTCATCAAGCTCATCTTCTTCATCAAGTTCTGCATCTTCTTCAAGTAGCAGTTCTTCAAGTTCAGCTTCATCAAGCTACACCACAAGTTCATCTGGTATGTTTGCATGGCCTCTTCCCTACACTCATACATTGACAAGTAACTTCGGCACACGCTGGGGCAGACTTCACGGCGGACTTGACATTTCTGACAGCGGTGTTTACGGACAGCCGATTTACGCATCTGCAAGCGGCACTGTAACATTCTCGGGCGGTGACAACAGCGGCTACGGCAACTATGTTATTATCGACCACGGCAGCGGCTACACAACACTTTACGGTCATTGCAGTTCACTTGTTGCAGTAACAGGTCAGTATGTAAATCAGGGCGACCTCATCGGTTATGTTGGTTCAACCGGTAACTCAACAGGCCCACACCTCCATTTTGAAATCCGTCTTAACGGCGAAAAAATGGATCCCCTCGGCTACACAAGCTGATTAAATTAAATATTGATTAATTGCAAAATTACCCCCCGATTCAAACGAGTCGGGGGGTTTTGTTTGCCGTTAAAAGCCGCATAATATGCAGATTGCACAAATTTTACTATTTATTTTTTGTATTGTAATTACATACTTATAGTGTTATACTGGTCTTGTTACATAAATATATGATGTTGTTTTGCTTAATAGTATATTATATGTAACAGATAAATAGAAATGAGGAAATTACTATGAAAAAATCTGCTATAACAGCAATGCTTACTTTGTTACTTTGCGGTACAATGCTTACAGGATGTTCCGGTGCATCATCTGCTTCATCAAGCAATCAGAGCTCTGAACCCGAAACCACCTACAGTTCTTCTTCAAGCGAAACAACTACATCAAAAGTTAAAGAAAAGGCTGTTTCAAAGGCTGAGTCATCTAAGAAAGAAACATCTAAAAAAGAGTCATCAGCTAAAGAAACCTCAAAAAAAGAAAACAAAGTTTCTTCCGAATACAGAAGTGCATTAAAATCTGCAGAATCATACAATGACACATTACATATGTCAAAAAAAGCACTTTATGACCAGTTGGTTTCAGAATACGGCGGTCAATTTGATAAGGATGCCGCACAGTATGCTGTTGACAATATTGATGCTGACTGGAAAGAAAATGCTCTCAAATCAGCCGAATCATATAACGAAACTCTTCATATGTCAAAGCAGGGACTCTATGACCAGTTGGTTTCAGAATACGGCGGTCAGTTTACAAAAGATGAAGCACAGTATGCTATTGATAATCTTAAAGCTGATTACAATAAAAATGCACTTTTGTCTGCTGAATCTTACAGAGATACTTTAAGTATGTCTAAAAATGCTATTTATGACCAGTTAATCTCCGAATACGGAGGACAATTTACCGAAAGCGAAGCACAGTACGCAATTGACAACCTTACCGATTGATTACAATAATAACGATTAACCCCGATTCAGTTGAATCGGGGCTTTTTTATGATGAATTTAATTTTATCTGAACATATACTGTGCGGTGTCGAGGACTGACTCCATTGTTTTAAAGGCCTTGTTTGCCTTTTTCTTTAATTTGGGATTGCTGTCAACCATATTTTTGCCGACAATACCAACGCAAACGCCTGCTGTCATTCCTATTGCCACACCCTTCATCATATTCATCATTGGACTTGAACTCATAATCACACCTCCGTATCCTTGCAAATTCATTGACAAAATGTGTGTTTTTTCATCTTTGTCACACGGCTTTGTCAAAAAAACTTGCATTATTATTGTTTACGATTTAAAATGTATTTAAACAGAAAAAGAATGGAATAATAAAAATTGGAGTGATAACTTTTGGCAACTCTCAACCTTGTGCTTGTTGAACCCGAAATTCCGCAGAACACGGGCAATGTGGCACGAACCTGTGCCGCAACGGGAACAAGACTTCATCTTGTCAAGCCTATGGGCTTTGAACCTGACGATAAAAAACTCAAAAGAGCGGGACTTGACTACTGGCACTTGCTTGACATCACATATTATGAAAGCATTGACGATTTTTTTGAAAAAACAAAGGGCGGAAAATACTTTTTCTTTTCAACAAAAGGAACTCACCGCCACAGCGATGTTGAATATCCCGACAACTGCTATCTTCTTTTTGGCAAAGAAACAAGAGGCTTGCCCGAGGAGCTTTTAATGCAGCATCCCGATGATACTTTAAGACTGCCTATGATTGACGAGGCAAGAAGTCTTAATCTTTCAAACTCGGTTGCAATTGCGGCTTATGAAGTTTTAAGGCAATGGGATTATCCTGCTTTGCAGAACAAGGGCGAGCTTCACAACCACAAGTGGAGCGACCTCAACAATATGACATAAGAACAAAAATAATATTCATAAACTTCCTTAAAATCAGTATTTGTAAAGACAGTGCAAAAAATACCCCGACAGGCGAATTTTTTAAAGTTTTCTATTGATAAAAAGGGGTTTTTGATATATAATAACAGTGAGTGTAAAAATACTAAATTTTTACAAATTTCTTCTTACACGAAAGGAATGTATATTATGCAGCTCAACAAAGTATCTGTTGATGACATCAATGTAAAAGGTAAAAAAGTACTTGTTCGTTGTGACTTCAATGTACCGCTCAAGGACGGCGTAATCACAAACGACAACAGAATTACAGCAGCTCTTCCTACAATCAAGAAGCTTATCGCTGACGGCGGCAAGGTTATCCTTTGCTCACATCTCGGCAAGCCGAAGAACGGTCCCGAAGAAAAGTTCTCACTCGCTCCCGTAGCAGTAAGACTTTCTGAACTCCTCGGTCAGGATGTTGTTTTCGCTAACGATGACGAGGTTGTAGGCGAAAATGCTAAAAAGGCTGTTGCAGAAATGAAAGACGGCGATGTTGTTCTTCTCCAGAACACTCGTTTCAGAAAAGAAGAAACAAAGAATCTTGAGCCGTTCTCATCAGAACTTGCTTCACTTGCTGATGTATTCGTAATGGATGCATTCGGTTCGGCTCACCGTGCACACTGCTCAACAGTAGGTGTTACAGACCACATCAAGGACACAGCAGTAGGTTACCTCATGCAGAAGGAAATTGACTACCTCGGCAATGCCGTTGAAACTCCTGTTCGTCCGTTCGTTGCAATCCTCGGCGGCGCTAAGGTTGCTGACAAGCTCAATGTTATTTCAAACCTCCTCGAAAAGTGCGACACACTCATCATCGGCGGCGGTATGGCTTACACATTCCTCAAGGCTCAGGGCAAGGAAGTCGGTCTTTCACTCGTTGATGATACAAAGATTGACTACTGTAAGGAAATGATGGCTAAGGCTGAAAAGCTCGGCAAGAAGCTCCTTCTCCCAATCGACACAACAATCGCTGCAGGCTTCCCTGATCCTATCGATGCTGAAATCGAAGTTAAGGTTGTTGATTCAGACAAGATTCCTGCTGACATGGAAGGTCTTGACATCGGTACAAAGACACAGGAACTCTTTGCCGACGCTGTAAAGAGCGCAAAGACTGTTGTTTGGAACGGTCCTATGGGCGTATTTGAGAACCCGACTCTTGCAAAGGGTACAATTGCTGTTGCTAAGGCTCTTGCCGACACAGACGCAACAACAATCATCGGCGGCGGCGACAGCGCAGCTGCTGTTATTCAGCTTGGTTTTGCTGACAAGATGAGCCACATCTCAACAGGCGGCGGTGCATCTCTTGAATACCTCGAAGGCAAGGTTCTTCCGGGTATCGCAGCAATCGCTGACAAATAATTTAATCAAATAAAAGGGCGGATTTTTCCGCCCTTACTGATTTAACCCTGTTACTTTATTAATAAAAACATATTCTGAAAGGAAAATTATCATGGATAAGTCAAAGAGAAAGGCAATTATCGCCGGCAACTGGAAAATGAACAAAACTCCAAAGGAAGCTAAAGAGCTCCTCAACACTATTACTCCCCTTGTAAAAGATGCAGGTTGTGAAGTAATCGCTTGTGTTCCTTATGTTGACCTTGCAACAGCACTTGAGGCTACAGAAGGCACAAATGTTAAAATCGGTGCAGAAAACTGTCACTGGGCTGAAAGCGGTGCTTTCACAGGCGAAATCTCAACAGGTATGCTCAAGGAAATGGGCGTTGAATATGTAGTTCTCGGTCACAGCGAGAGAAGACAGTATTTCGGCGAAACAGACGAAACTGTAAACAAGAGAACAAAGGCTGCTCTTGCCGCAGGTCTTAAGCCAATCGTTTGTGTCGGCGAACTCCTCTGGGAGCGTGAGTGCGACATCACAGAAGAAGTTATCGCAAGACAGATTAAGCTTGACCTCTTCAATGTAACAGAAGAAGAACTCAAGAATGTTGTTATCGCTTATGAGCCTGTATGGGCTATCGGCACAGGCAAAACTGCTACAGCTGATCAGGCTGAAGAGGTTTGTGCATTCATCCGTGCTACAATCGCTAAGCTTTACAATCAGGCTGCTGCTGACGCTGTTACAATTCAGTACGGCGGTTCAATGAATGACGGCAATGCTGACGAGCTTCTCTCAAAGACAAATGTTGACGGTGGCCTTATCGGCGGTGCATCACTCGTTGCCGAGAAGTTTGCCGCAATCGTAAAGGCTGCAAGCAAGTAATTTAAACAGTATATTCAAACACAATGCCGTGTCCTTTTGGGCACGGCACAAAAGTCTGTAATCGGCTTTTGGATTTTGTTTTTTGCATAACAAGATTGTGTATGCTTTATGGAAAGGACACGCAAAATGAAAAAACCGGTAATTTTAATGATTCTTGACGGCTTTGGTATTGCTCCCGAAAAAGGCAACGCTATCAAGGCTGCTAAAAAGCCAAACATTGACAAGCTTTTTGCATCTAATCCGCTCACACAGATTGGTGCGTCGGGTATGGATGTAGGTCTTCCTGACGGTCAGATGGGTAACTCTGAGGTCGGTCACACAAATATGGGTGCCGGCAGAATCGTTTATCAGGAACTCACAAGAATTACAAAGACTATCAACGAGGACAAGCTCAAAGATAACGAGGCTATTGTTGATGCAATGGACAAGGCTCTCAAGAACGGCACGGCACTTCACCTTATGGGACTTCTCTCAGACGGCGGTGTTCACAGCCACATTGAGCATCTCTACGGTATTCTTGAACTTGCTAAGAAAAAGGGTCTTAAGGATGTTTACATTCACGCATTCCTTGACGGCCGTGATGTTCCGCCTTCAAGTGCCGCTGAATATGCTGACAAGCTTCTTGACAAACTCAAAGAAATCGGCATTGGTAAAGTTGCCACAGTTGAAGGCAGATACTATGCAATGGACAGAGATAATAACTGGGATAGAGTTGAAAAGGCATATGCCGCTATGGTATATGGCGAGGGCAACAAGGCTGACTGCCCTGTTTGTGCAATTAAGAACTCTTACAAAGACGGCGTAACAGACGAATTTGTTGTTCCTTGTGTTATTGAGGGCGGTGCTCAGGTTAAGCCTAACGACAGCATCATCTTCTTCAACTTCCGTCCTGACAGAGCAAGAGAGATTACAAGAACATTTGTTGATCCCGACTTCAAGGGCTTTGAGAGAAAGAACGGTTTCTTCCCTGTAAACTTTGTTTGTATGACTCAGTATGACGCTACAATGCCTAATGTTGAGGTTGCATTCAAGCCGGAGGTTCTCAAGAACACACTCGGTGAGTATATCTCAAATCAGGGTATGACACAGCTCAGAATTGCCGAAACAGAGAAGTATGCTCATGTAACATTCTTCTTCAACGGCGGTGTTGAAAAGCAGTACCCCGGTGAGGACAGAATCCTTGTTAAGTCACCTGCTGTTGCAACATATGACCTCCAGCCTGAAATGAGTGCTTACGAGGTTACAGACAAGCTCATTCCCGCAATCAAGAGCGGTAAGTATGATATGATTATCCTCAACTATGCTAACTGCGATATGGTTGGTCACACAGGCGTATTCGAGGCAGCTGTAAAGGCTGTTGAGGCTGTTGACACTTGCGTAGGCAGAGTTGTTGACGCAATCAAAGAAATGGGCGGCGTTGCTCTTATCACAGCCGACCACGGCAACGCTGACAAGATGATTGCAGAGGACGGTTCACCGTTTACTGCTCACACAACAAACCCTGTTCCTTTCTGCGTAGTAAACTACGACTGCGAGCTTCGTGACGGCGGCAGACTTGCTGACATTGCTCCAACAATGCTCCAGATTATGGGTCTCAAGCAGCCAAAAGAAATGGACGGCAAAAGCCTTATTAAGTAATTTATTTTACTGATTATATACAGAGCCACCGAGTAATTTCGGTGGCTTTTGTTTTATTACGATGGCAGTGAAATCCGTCTTTGACGGGTGAAATTCGCCGTTAGCGAGTGAAATTTGCTACGCAAGTGAAATCGACCTGCGGTCGGTGGTGGTCGTGCAGACAATTTTATTAAACTTAAAATACAATTCCCGACCAATTTTGAATTGCTACGCAGACAATTGTCATTTGCACAAGCCGTATTCCGCCGGCAAATAAAGGCATATAATATTTGCTAAATAAAATATTATAAAAGCGGTAATGCCATTGTTATCTTGTATGGGAGAACCGTGTTCTCCCGCAAGTAATGGTAGAAAATTTTTGTTATATATAATTTTATAAATGTCGCAAATCTGTAGGGGCGTTCATTGGACGCCCGCAAGTAAAGGCATATACATTATAATAAATACAAAGTGTATAAATGCCACAAAGTAATTGTTCGTCGCTACAAAAAACACAACACAAAATTTAAGTTGTAAAATATCGGTGATTGGTGTAAAATAGTATTACTTATGTATTGTTAATTTTATGGCAGAGAAGGGGAAAATTTGATTAAGTTACGAAGGTATCTTGCATACTACAAAAAAGAATGTATCATCGGCCCGCTTTGCAAGCTGTTTGAGGCAATTCTTGAATTACTCGTTCCGCTTGTTATGGCAGGAATCATCGACAACGGCGTGCGAAACGGCGACACGGCATACATCTGGAGAATGGGCGGTCTGCTCGTTATTCTTGCGGCGGTGGGACTTTGCAGTGCGCTTGTGTGTCAGTATCTTGCGTCAAAGGCATCGCAGGGCGTTGGAACAAGACTGCGCCGAGATTTGTTTTTGCACATCAACAAACTCTCACACGCAGAGCTGGACAAGCTTGGCACACCGTCACTCATAACACGAATCACATACGACACCAATCAGGTTCAGCAGTCCGTTGCAATGGCAATCCGCCTGCTCACAAGAGCGCCGTTTATTGTTATCGGCTCAATGGTTATGGCAATGACAATCAACCTTGAAATGTCAATTATTTTCTTCATTGCGGCTGTGCTGATTGCACTTACTCTCTACCTCATTATGACAAAGAGTATTCCGATTTTCGAGAAAATGCAGAAAAAACTCGACAGAATCAGCCTTATCTGCCGTGAAAATCTTTCGGGCAACAGGGTTATCAGAGCTTTTTCAAAGCAGAAGAACGAGAAAAAGCGTATTGACGATTCAACCGAGGATTTGGCAAAAACTTCAATCAGAGTCAGCATTCTTTCGGCACTTTTAAGCCCTGTCACCTACATCATCACCAATGTTGCAATTATTCTCATCATCTGGTTCGGTGCTCAGAATGTAAACGCAGGCAACGGAATGCTTTCGGGTGACATCATCGCTCTTGTAAACTATATGACGCAGATTTTGCTTGCAATGATTGTTGTTGCAAACCTTGTTGTTCTTTTCACAAAGGCAAGTGCAAGTGCATCAAGACTTAATGAAGTGTTTGAAACTCAGCCGAGTGTGTGCGAAAACACTACCGAAAACATCGAAATTTCAGAGAGTGAAAGCACTCCGAAAATCGAATTTGACAATGTAAACTTCACATATGGCACGGGCGATGATGAGCTTGAGGACATCAGCTTTAAAATCAAGCGTGGACAAACGGTCGGCCTTATCGGCGGTACAGGCTGTGGTAAAAGTACACTCATCAACCTTATCCCCCGTTTTTATGATACAACACAGGGCACTGTCTGCGTTGACGGCAGAAATGTTAAGGACTACCCGTTCTTACAGCTCCGTTCACAGATTGGCATTGTTCCTCAGCAGTCAATTCTTTTTAAGGGAACAATCCGTGACAATATGAAGTGGCAGAACAAAGATGCAACGGACGAGGACATTATAAATGCACTCAAAATTGCACAGGCGTATGAGTTTGTAAGCAAGCTTGAAAAAGGTCTTGACAGCTTTGTTGAGGAGGGCGGTAAAAACTTTAGCGGTGGTCAGCGTCAGCGACTTTGCATTGCCAGAGCACTCACAGGCTCGCCGAAACTTCTCATTCTTGACGACAGCTTTTCAGCCCTTGATTTTGCAACAGATGCGGCGCTCAGAAAGGCTTTGCGTGAAAACACAAAGGATATGACCGTAATAATCGTCACACAGCGTTGCTCAACAATCAAGAACGCAGACCTTATTCTTGTACTTGATGACGGCAGACTTGTCGGCAAAGGTCAGCACGATGAATTGTTTGAAAACTGCGAAACCTACCGTGAAATCTGTCTTTCACAGCTTAATGAAGAGGAGGCAAAAAGATGAAAAATTCAGCAAAAAAATCCTCTTCCGTAAAAAAGGTACTCAAAAAAATCAAGCCATATTCGTTTTATCTGATTATGGCTCTTGTGAGCGCAATCATCAGCGTTTCGCTCACGCTCTATATTCCTGTTCTCACAGGTAACGCAATCGACAACATCATTGACAAGGGCAATGTTGACTTTGCAAGCGTTTTGCAGATTCTTGCGTACATCGGTGTTGGCATTGGCGGAGTGGCACTTTTCCAGTGGATTATGACTTACTTCACAAACATTGTCAGCTACCGCACAGTTCGTGACCTCAGACGAGAGGTTTTTGAAAAGTTCAACACCGTTCCTCTCTCCTACATCGACACAAACCCGCACGGCGACCTTATCAGCCGAGTAATCAATGATGTTGATGCAGTAGGCGACGGTCTTACGCAGATGTTTCTACAACTTTTTTCGGGCATTGTTACCATTGTCGGCACGCTTGTCTTTATGCTGACAATTAACTGGAAAATCGCCCTTGTGGTAGTTGTTCTCACACCGCTTTCGCTCTTTGTTGCGGCATTTATCGGCAAGATGACACACAACCGCTTCACTCGTCAGCAGGCACTCAACGGCGAAATTTCGTCATATGTTGAGGAGCATATCGGCAATCAGAGAATTGTAAAGGCTTTTTCATACGAGGACAGAGCCTTTGAAGAATTTGAAAAGTACAACGATGAACTTCTTGAAGTGGGATTCAAGGCGCAGTTTGCGGGTGCACTTGCAAACCCATCAACAAGATTTGTAAACGCATTGGTTTATGCCGCAGTAGGCATTATGGGCGCTCTGTTTGCCGTTGCAGGCACGCTTTCGGTCGGACAGTTATCATGTTTCCTTACCTACGCAAATCAGTACACAAAGCCGTTTAACGAGGTTACAGGCGTACTCACGCAGTTGCAGACAGGTATTGCGGCGGCAGGACGAGTTTTTGAAGTTCTTGAGGCAGACAACGAAATTCCCGACAACAGCACAAAAGAGATTGAGCATTGCGAGGGCAATGTCAAGATTGAGAATGTAAACTTCTCCTACACAAAGGAAAAGCCGCTCATCACAAACTTTTCGCTTGATGTCAAGAGCGGCAGTCACATTGCCATTGTCGGCCCGACAGGTTGCGGCAAGACAACATTCATCAATCTTCTTATGAGATTCTACGACACGGACAGCGGCAAAATCAGCATTGACGGTGTTGACATTATGGACATCACCCGTGACAACCTCAGAAAATGTTACGGAATGGTTCTTCAGGACAGCTGGCTGTTCAACGGTA
>CACXEX010000099.1 GCA_902766775.1 uncultured Ruminococcus sp.
AAAAATTGAAGAAAATTACAGAAAGAACCCGCACGCTAATTTTTGGCGTTGCTCAAATTGCGGAAGAGTTAATCCGTCATTTGAAGATATTTGTATTTGTGGGGTCAAGAAAGATGACATAGGAAATGCACAGTGAATTTTGAGAGGGAGTGCAAAAAGTGAACAAAGATACCCTATTGAAAATAGTAGGAGTTGGGTGCGGAATACTAATTGCAGTGCTTGGATTGTATTTTATGTTTTCTGCATAATTTTAGTGTGATTGAAAAACAGGAGGAGTAAAAATGAAATATTGTTCAAAATGCGGTTCGCCGATGAATGATAACGCTGTGTTCTGCGCAAGTTGCGGAACAAGGGTTAGTGATAACAACACAAATCAAAATGTTGAAAACTTACAGCCAACGGCAGAGCCTGAAAAAGTTGTTCCGCCAACCGCGGAACAGACAGTAAACGAAGAAAAATCAAATGTGACAAATACCGTTCCGATTCAGCAACAAAGTGTGTATGCAAATGTCGGTACAGCAGAACAAAAACCGAAAAAGAAGAGTAAAAAAGTCCTCTTTATATCTATTGCGGTTGTGTTGGTACTTTGTATAACAGCAGGTATTATATTTGTACCGAGTATGTTCTCGGGCGGTGCACCAAAGGTTATTCCAACCGATGAAAATAAAGCTTTGTTTGATATAACATTTGAAGAATTTAAAACAGGTATCATAAACAATGCGAACAAACTGAATGAGAAGTTTAAAGATAGTATAAAGGCACAGTCTTTGGTGACAGAATTGACAGATTCACTTGGAGGCGAGGACAACTGGACTTCGTGGACAAACAAAGACGGAAACATTGTACATAAGTGGACTTATAAAGACAGCGATAGCAGTAGTTTGTCGGAGGAGATTAGTGTTATCGTTGACAGCAAAAGCAATAAAATTATAGGCTCTGCTGTCACTTCATACTATGCTGAAACATCAATAAAATCGATTGTTACATCGTACCTGTTGTTTGGCAATAACTTAAGTGATGAAAATCTTGAAATTTTAGAAAACTTAAGTATGTATTGTATGAATGAATATGATGATAATCCGCTTTTGTTTCTTGGAAACATAGGAATTTCAATGACAGAAGAGGACTATGTTGTTACCTATACTTATCTTCCGTTGAGTGAAAAGATGAAAGAAGAATATTCGTCAAGCGGAGTATGGATTTCACCAGAAAACCTGTATAGATTTGACAAAGTGCTTTCTGCAAGGTATGGTATTGAGTATGAGTGGAAAACCCTTGATGAATTTATAAAATCACTTGGAGTTGTTTATTGATTGGGATAGGTGAGTTTATGCCATTTTGCGAAAAATGCGGAAAGCAGATTAAAGACGGTGACAGGTTTTGCGAGCATTGCGGTGCAGAGGTAAAGTCTTTGCCGATGACCTCGGTTAACGAAAATCCGACTGATATAAAGTCGGGTAAAAAACCAAAGAAAAAATTAGTTGTCATAATTTCTGCTGCGTCGGCAGTTGTGGTTGTGTTGGCTGTATGCGCGATTGTTTTTGTGCCGAAAATGTTCCGCAACAATGAAAATGAGCAATATAAACCGTTGCAAACGATTGAGATAACTACACAACAGGAAACTACACAACAACCCTCAACTGCCATTCAAAATTCAACTGAACCGGAAAGCAGTGATGACAGCTCAAGTGATTCTGACGGTGATTATGATGATTATTACAATGACGATGATTACATATTGCCTGACAGCGACTCACGAAAGCTTACAAATTCTGATTTGGCAGGACTTGATGCAGATGAGCTTGAACTCGCGCGAAATGAAATTTATGCCCGAGAGGGACGAAAATTCAACACAGACTACATACAAGATTATTTTGACGATAAATGGTGGTATGTGGGAACGATTGAACCCGAAGATTTCACCGAGGATATGCTCAATGATGTTGAAAAGTATAATGTTAATTTCATTAGAAACTATGAGAAAAAATATGCTGAGTAACACATAAAAATGAAAATTGCAACGCAGTGCTTATTGCATTGCGTTGTTTTTTGTTTTAAAATATATAAAAGAGGTGAGGCGTTATGGGTAAGGATACGAAATTTTGCAGGAATTGCGGCAAGGAACTTCCTGTTGAGTCAACATTTTGTCCGTACTGTATGACAAAGCTGGTTGATGTTACAACTGGCGGAGAAATTAAGGTGAAAAAGAAAAAGCCGATTATTATTGCTGTTGCAGCGGTAATAGTTTTGCTCATTGTAATTGCGGTGATTATAATTTTAAACAGCACTGTTTTTGGCGGCAAATCGGACAATGTTACCACACCTGCAACAACTGTTCCGATAACTGCGGTCACGACAACAGCTGAAAATAAAACCTCGGATTATTCAAAATATGTTGGAATATGGTGCGATAAAGACAGCGATATTTCAACTGCAACTCAAAACGGCGGCAATATTCTTGAGATAATTTCCGTTAAAGATGATGTTGTGAGATTTACTTTTACCAAGACCTCGTCTGCACCGCAAAACCGAATTGCGAGAATAAGCAATGTGACAACAAAGGTGATTGACGGAATAGGGACTTTTTCGTTTGATGATGACGGCTGGCAGAACAGCGGTACGGGTAAAATTAAGTTTTCTGACGGTGAAATCTATATTGAAAACACGGTCACGAATCAGAACAGCGACTCAATGTGGGATATAGGCGGAAAGTTTTATCTTAAAAAGTCCGAAAGTTCAATGCTCGATGTTGAGAGCAATAACTTTTTAAACGCTGATTTTGACGAGGTGAAAAATGCTTTTGGCGAGGAAATTTCGGATCCGTTTTTGGCGTCCGACAAGTGGTATATTCACTATTACAGCGGTATGAATGTTATGGTCACCGCCGAAACAAATAAAATTTACAGCATTACTGTTGATTACTCATCAGGCAACCTTGCCAATTCAAACATCGGTTTTGGCGAGATAAACGGCAACAGCACCTATGACGATGTCTATGCCGAACTCGGCGAGCCGATGTACAATAACATAACCCACGGCGATGTTACCTATAAG
>CACXEX010000100.1 GCA_902766775.1 uncultured Ruminococcus sp.
AGCTTTGAAGTGTCAAAGTAAACATTGCCGCCTGCAATGTAGGCATAACCCTTTTCAAGCAGAACGGAAATCATATTGATAAAATCATCAATGCAGTTTGTTGCAGGCTCTACAACATCGGGACGCTTGATGTTGAGCTTTTTGCAGTCAGCAAAGAATGCGTCTGTATAGAACTTTGCAATCTCCATAACAGTTTTATGCTCACGCTTTGCGCCTGAAAGCATCTTATCCTCGCCTGTGTCGGCATCGCTTGAAAGATGACCTACATCTGTGATGTTCATTACACGGTTTACATCATAGCCCGAAAAACGGAGATACTTTTCAAGAACATCTTCCATAATATAGGTGCGAAGATTGCCGATGTGGGCATAGTGATAAACAGTAGGACCGCAGGTGTACATATTAACCTTGCCCGGTGTGTGCGGTACAAATTCCTGCTTTGTCTGTCCGAGAGAATTATATAAAATCATTTGCTATTCCTCACTTTTTACATTTTCCTTTTTCAGCTCATCAAGCTGTTTTTGAAGTTCAAAAATTTTATGCTCAAGATTGCACAATGCAAGTGCAACCGGATCCGATACATGAATCTGGTCAAGGGTTTCACTGCGAACACCGTTGACTTTTACTACTCTTGCCGGAACGCCGACAGCCGTTGCATTCGGAGGAACTTCGCTTAAAACAACCGCACCTGCGGCAATTCTTGCGTTGTCACCAACCTTGAACGGACCGAGAACCTTTGCACCCGAGCCGACAAGCACATTGTTGCCGAGTGTGGGGTGTCTTTTTCCCGTTTCTTTTCCTGTTCCTCCGAGAGTAACATTCTGATAAATAGTGCAGTTGTCACCGATTATTGTAGTTTCGCCGATAACAACGCCCATTCCGTGATCTATAAAAAGTCCCTTGCCGATTGTTGCACCGGGGTGAATCTCAATTCCCGTCTTATGACGACTGCGTTGAGAAATCCACCTTGCAAGAAACTTGAGGTTGTGTCGCAAACACCAGTTGGCTTTTCGGTGAGAACGCACCGCCTTGAAACCCGAGTAGAGGAAAAATACCTCCGCTCTGCTCCTTGCGGCAGGGTCACGCTCCATAACCGCATCAATATCCGCTTTCAGGGTTTTAAACACGCAATCACCCTCCTGTTAAGACCGTGAGAGTTTGTTCTCAGGTCTGAGAAATAAACTGTCTGTTCTGAACTATATATACTACGCCCGAAATGATTGTGAATACAACCGAAATCCAGATGAGAATTTCTCCTACCACAAAGAAAATCGGTTCAAATGTTGCCGTGTTTATAAAATTAAGTCCGATTTCGGGCAGTTCAAGCACGATTTGCATTGCAATTACTGCAATTATAGCAATCATCTGTGAAACCGTCTTTGCTTTGCCCCACATATTGGCGGCAACAACCTTGCCTTTTGAGGCGGCAATCAGCCGTATTGAGGTGACGGAAAATTCACGGAAAAGCACGATTATGACCGCAACGCAGTCACATATTCCAAGCTGTACAAAGCACAGAAAAGCGGCAAGCACAAGAATTTTGTCTGCAAGCGGATCGGCAAATTTTCCGAAGTCGGTTACAAGACCGTTCTTCCTTGCAATTTTTCCGTCAAACATATCCGTGAGTGACGCCACGATAAAAATAATCAGGGCAACGGCATTGTTGAGCGGAAAGTCCACAAGTAATGCCGCCACAAAGAACGGAACAAGAATTATTCGTCCTATTGTCAGTTTATTTGGTAAGTTCATTTTATGTGCCTTTCAAAGTTAATTATTAGGAAATCGCTGAGTCTTTTAGCCACTTAGTCGATTTTGCTGACAAATTCGCCAACAGGGTCGCAACCTGTGTAGTCGGTTACACGCACCTTGACAAAATCTCCTGCCTTTGGCTTTTCACCGTCACAGGTGAAGAATACACAGCCGTCAACCTCGGGGGCATCGGCATAACTTCTGCCGAAGAAACATTCGGCAAGCTTGTCAAAACCTTCAACAAGAACTTCAATCTCTTTGCCTACGAGGCTTTCACAGTAGTCAGCCATAACCTGCTGTTGATGCTCCATAATGATATCGGCACGCTTTTGCTTGATTTCATCGTCAATCTGGTCGGGCATTTCAGCCGCCTTTGTGTCTTCCTCGGGAGAGTAGGCAAAACAGCCGAGTCGCTGGAACTTCATATCAGCGGCAAACTCTGCAAGCTCATTGAACTGCTCCTCGGTTTCACCCGGAAAACCTGTGATAAAGGTTGAGCGGAAGATTACATTCGGAATTTTTTCCTTAATCTTGTTCATAAGCTCCGTAAGGCTTTCTCTGTCGCCGTGACGATTCATTCTGCGAAGAACATCCTTGTCACAATGCTGGAGCGGAATGTCCATATATTTTACAATCTTATCTTCATTTGCGATTGTGTCGATAAGCTCGTCTGTAATTCTGTCGGGATAGCAGTAGAGAACTCTTATCCATTTAAGACCGTCTATCTTACAAAGTCTTCTGAGAAGTTCTGCAAGCATCGGCTTGCCGTATTTGTCCTCGCCGAAACGGGTTGTATCCTGAGCGATAACATTGAGTTCCTTGACTCCACGCTCTGCAAGACCTTCTGCCTCTTTAACAACATCTTCAATATCTCTGCTGCGGAATCTGCCTCTAATCATCGGGATTGCACAGTAGGAGCAACGGTTGTCGCAACCCTCGGCAATCTTGAGATAAGCGGTGTAGGGGGGAGTTGAAAGAATTCTTCCGCCCTCAAGCGGCAGGCAAACCTTGTCGGGGAAACTTTCGCACTTTTGTCCGTCAAGAGTTTCCTGAACGATGTCTGCGATAGTTTCGTTAGCGCCGATTCCGACAACCGAGTCAACCTCGTAAAGCTGTTCGGAAATTTCTGACTTATATCTCTGAGCAAGACAACCTGTTACGATGATTGCCTTAATTTTGCCCTCGTCCTTGAGTTTGCCGAGTTCGATAATTTCGTTAATGCTTTCCTGCTTTGCACTTTCAATAAATCCGCAGGTGTTGACAATTACTGCGTCCGCATCTGCCGGATCGTTCACAATAATAAATCCTCTGTTTTTGAGTGTGTACAAAAGCATCTCGGCATCAACCTGATTTTTTGCACAGCCGAGTGATACAATGCCTACTTTATAATTCATAATCAGTCTTCCTCTGTGTATTCTCTGAGGACGGTCTTAATGTCATCCCATCCGTATCCGAGCCTTTGCAGAGCGGCAACGGCCCTTCTCCTTATTTTTTCATCGTTTATGTTTTTATATTTTCTGTCGATAACCGCCCTTATTCCGTCACACGGATCAAAGTCGATTTCTTCGATAATTTCTTCTGCAAGTTCACGGTCAATTCCCTTTTGAACAAGCTGTCTCACCGCACCTCTCGGAGCATTGTGCTTTGAAAACAAAAGCTGTTCGGCATATCTTCTTGCAAAGTTTTCGTCATTTACAAGTCCAAGCTCTTCCATTCGCTCAACAGCCTTTTCTGCCGATTCCTCGTCACAGGTGCGTTTGATTTTGTCGGTGAGTTCCTTTTTTGAGTGGTCACGATAGGAAATGAGCCACAAAGCCTTTTCCTTTGCACGGCGCTCATTGCTGAGTTTGATTATCTCGTGCAGTTCTTCATCGTCAATTTCTCTGCCGACATCAAAGCGGTTTTCGATAACTGTGCGTGCATCGAGGTTCATAACATATTCACCGTCAATGTACAGCGCACACATCGCCTTTCTTCGTGGTTCAACTGCGGTTATAAGCATCAGTCATCAACCAAAACATCAATTTTTGCACCGCTCTTTTTGTCTGCACTGTCAGCCGAATCAGGCTTGATTTCTTTGTTTGCAGACGGAACCTCGGTAATTTTTACCTTTGGAGCGGGCTTTTTGCGTTCGTAAAGTTTATCAATGTTTTCCCAAAGCTTTTTCTCAATTTCAGCGGCAAGTTCCTTGTCGGTCTTGAGAAGTTCCTTAACTTTGTCACGGCCCTGTCCGAGTCTTCTGCCGTCATAGCTGAACCAAGCGCCTGCCTTCTGAACAATATCTGCTTTTACAGAAAGGTCAAGAAGTTCGCCCTCACGGGAAATGCCTTCGCCGTACATAATGTCAAATTCAGCCTCACGGAACGGGGGAGCAATCTTGTTCTTTACAACCTTTGCTCTTGTGTGTGAACCAACCATTTCGCCGCCTGATTTAAGAGTTTCAACTCGTCTGATATCAATACGGACAGAGCTGTAAAACTTGAGCGCGCGGCCGCCTGTTGTAACCTCGGGATTGCCGTAAACAACGCCGACCTTTTCACGCAACTGGTTGATGAAGATTGCAACGCAGTTTGATTTTGAAATTGCACCTGCAAGTTTACGGAGTGCCTGTGACATAAGTCTTGCGTGAAGACCTACATGGCTGTCGCCCATTTCGCCCTCGATTTCAGCCTTTGGAACAAGAGCGGCAACCGAGTCGATTACGATAACATCAATCGCACCGCTTCGGATAAGTGCCTCGGCAATTTCAAGTGCGTCTTCACCTGTGTCCGGCTGTGAAACGAGAAGTGAATCAACATCAACGCCGAGAGCCGCCGCATATGTCGGATCGAGAGCATGCTCAACATCAATGAATGCAACATTGCCGCCGTTTTTCTGACCCTCTGCAATGCAGTGGAGAGAAAGTGTTGTTTTACCTGAAGATTCAGGTCCGTAAATCTCAACAATTCTTCCACGGGGAAGTCCGCCGATTCCGAGTGCAATATCAAGCGAAAGAGAACCTGTTGAGATGTGTTCAATATTCATATGTTTATTTTCGCCAAGGCGCATTACAGCACCCTTGCCGAACTGTTTTTCAATTTGTGTGAGCGCAGTTTCAAGCGCTTTGTTTTTATCTACTGCCATTTCATATACCTCCGTACTCCGTAGTGGGAGTTGATGTTTTTAGTCTATGACATAATCGTCACTTCACTGGCGGTTATGTCCGCACTAAGATTATAAAATACATGAGGGGAAAATGCAATAATTTAGCGGCAATTTTATCGAACAAATTTTCTAAAATCAGAGCAGAGTCCCAATAATCGCCCTCTGCACACCGCCAAAGTCGAGTGAAATTTTGAAATCAGAAAAGCCTTTGTCAGCCATGAGCGCCTTTACTGTGTCAGCCTGACCCTCTCCGAGTTCAAAGGCAAGCGCACCGCCTTTTTTGAGCTTTCTGCTCCAACGGTTCACTATTTCACGGTAGAAATCGTAGCCGTCCTCGCCGCCGTCAAGTGCAAGTCTTGGTTCAAGTTGAACTTCTTTTTGAAGTGTCTTAATGTCGGCTGATTTTATATACGGCGGATTTGAAACAATGAGGTCAAGCTCACCGTCTGCAAATGTATCGCAGATTTTGAGGGCGTCAGCCATAACAGGCTTTACTGACGAATTGTTTTCTTTTACATTTGTTTCAAGATAGGAAAAGGCAGTTTCGTCAATTTCAATTGCCGTAACTTCTGCACCCGAAATTTTGTCGAGTGCAACGGCAATTGCTCCGCTACCCGAACAGAGGTCAACCGTCTTTTTATCGGTTCTGTTTTCAAGAAAATCAATGCAGAGATTAACAACAACCTCTGTGTCATCACGGGGAATAAGAACACCTCTGCCCATCTTGAAATCGAATCCCATAAAGCTCCATTCGCCGAGAATATACTGCAACGGCTCGCCTGAAATTCGTTTTTCTATAAGTTTTAAAAAGTTCTGTGAACAGTTTTCATCGGCTTTATCAGTTTTGTGCGTGATAAAGCCGACTCTGTCAAGTGAAAAAGCCTTTTGCAAAAGACTTTGTGCCTCAAATCTTGAATTTTCAATATTGTTATTTTCAAGCAGTTTAAGTCCGCTGAGATAAATTTCGTTAATAGTCATTACTTGCTTACAATGTCCGAGCCGTCCTCGGGGATAACAGCTTTGATAGCCTCGATTGCAACTTCAATCATTGTGTCGTCAGGCTCTTTTGTTGTGATTCTCTGCGCCCAAAGTCCGGGAGCGGCAATGATTCTTGTTGCGGCATTATCGTGCTTACCGCAGATTTTGATGAGTTCATAGCCTACTCCGCATGAAACGGGGAGAAGAAGAATCTTGAATACAGGTCTTAAAAATCCGATGCCGAAAGGTGCAACAGGAACGAAAAGACCTACAAGAATGCCGACAATCAGCATAAGAACCATAAAGCTTGTTCCGCATCTCGGATGGAAACGACTCTGCTTTCTTACATTTTCAACTGTGAGTTCTTCTTCATTTTCATAACAGAAAATTGTCTTGTGTTCAGCACCGTGATACATAAACACTCTTTTCATTTCTGTCATCTGTGAACATACTATAATATAGAGTAAGAAAAGAATAATCTTGAGAACGCCCTCAAAAACCGACTTCCAGAATACAGCGTTTCCGCCGTCCCCCTTAAAAGCGGGTACAACATTTGCACTGAGGTCAAACAGGAAAGAGGGGACAAAGAAGAAAAGTCCCACGGCAAGCGCAACACCGAGAACGGACGCAATTACCATCATAACCTTAACGAGTTTGTCGCCAAACTTATCGTCAAGCCATTTTTCAAACTTTGACGGTTCTTCTTCAATTTCGGTTGATTCTATTGCCTTGTCGGCTGAGAGCATAAGCGCCTTGTAGGAAAGTCGCATTGAGTCGATAAGACCTGCAATTCCTCTGAAAAACGGAAGTCTAAAAAGCTTGCATTTTGAGGGAATTGTGTTTATGCTTATGTCCTCGCTGTAAATTTTGTCGGGTGCGGTACGAACACACACGGTTGTGCGTTTCGGACCTCTCATCATAATGCCTTCAATCAGGGCACTGCCGCCGATTGAGGTGATTTTTTTAGTAGTATTTTTAGCCATTAACTGTTCCTTTCTGTATTCGGTTGCACAGAGAATAAGATTAAAGTTTAATGTTTTCTGGGAGTGAATTTTCACTGCCCTCTTTATATACGGGGAAGGTGAGTGTTACGGTTGTGCCGACACCTTCGCCGCTTTCGATATCAAGTGAACCGTTGTGCAGGTTCATAATCTCATCGGCAACCGCAAGTCCGATTCCCGAACCGCCGACAGACTGGTTTGCTTTGTAGAACTTTTCTTTGACCTTTGGCAGATCTTCCGCAGAAATACCGCAGCCTGTGTCGGTTATAACAATCTTAATAATATCGGGTTCATCTTTGCTGTAAATTACCTGAGCGGCAACAACACCGCCCTTTGGTGTGTATTTCAACGCATTGTCAAGCACATTGAGAAAAACCTGCTTAAGTCGGTTTTTATCACCGTAAACGGCAGGATAAACAGCCTCGGGCTCATCATATAGAAGATGTTTTCCTTCCTTAACGGCCCTTTCCTTGAGAAAATACACAGCGTCATCAAATTCGGCAAGAATGTCAAGTTTTTCCTTGATAAGTTTCATTCTTCCGCTCTGAATACGGCTAAAGTCAAGAAGTTCTTCTACTATGCTTGTAAGGCGTGAAGTTTCGCTGATAATAACTCCCATACCACGGTCAAAGGTTTTACGGTCAAGCTTTCCTCTTTCGGAAAGCTGCATTGTTTCAGCCCAGCCTTTAATTGCTGTGAGGGGAGTACGCAACTCGTGTGATACTCGTGAAATAAAATCGTTTTTCATCTGATCGGCTGTCTGCAAGTCAAGCGCCATATCGCTGATTGCATCACAGAGGTCGCCGATTTCATCATCGTATTTGTATTCAATCTTTTTTGCCTGTGAAAAATCACCGTGAGCAATTTTACTTGAAATCTCCGAAAGTTTTCTTATCGGAGTAACGATTGAACGGATAAACATAAGTCCCGACAAAATTACAAGGGCGATGATGATAAGACCGCATGCAATAATTGCCGCAGAAACAAGCACAATTGCCGTGTTGACCTGTTCCATGGAAACAATGTATCTTACTGCACCGACACAGGTTCCGTTTTCGTTGGTGATAATTCTTGTTTGGCTCATAGCACTTTCGCCCGAAGATAGCTTGCCGTTCCAGTAGGCACAGCCGCTTTCATTCGTCAGTGCTTCGGTATAATCGGGGATTTTCTCGTTTTCATCGGGTGTAAATCCTGTTGATGTCATAATAACCCTGCCCGAAGAATTGATAACAATGACTTCCATTTCTTCTTTTTTGTCAAAGTTTTCAACATAGTCACGGGCAGATGCCGTAAATGAGGTTGAACTGTCGCTGTGAAATCCTGAAAAAACAAGTGAAAGTTCGCTGCTTGTTGTGTTCAGGTTTTGTTCAACGCTGTTTTGAAACATATATGTAACAATGAAAATAAGGCTGACAACAATAAGTATTATGATTGTCAGTATGACGCTCAGTGTGTTGAGCATCCATCTTTTTGAAATACCCTTAAAAATTGTTGCCGCCCTCCTTTTTAGATTGTATAAATTTTGTTTAGGCTGTTATGCGGAATTATTCGCCTGAATCCCACTTGTAGCCGAGACCCCAAACTGTGATGATATGTTTCGGGTTTGAAGGTTCGTCCTCAACCTTCATTCTGAGTCTGCGGATATTAACATCGACAATTTTATCCTCTCCGACATAAGCATCGCCCCATACATGGTTGAGAATGTCGATTCTGTCGAGTGCAACACCCGGATTTGAGAAGAAATATTCCATAATCTGAAATTCAACCTGTGTGAGTTCAATCATCTTTCCGCCTTTCATAAGCGCACGGTTGCGAAGATTGAGTGTGAACTCACCTGATTTGAGTTCTTCTTTAAAGTTATTTTCGGAATGTGACTGTGCAAGCGCAACTCTTCTGTAAAGTGAGTCAACCCTTGCAAGGAGCTCACTCGGTGAGAAAGGCTTTGTAACATAGTCGTCAGCGCCGAGCATAAGACCTGTTACCTTGTCCATTTCCTGTGTCTTTGCCGAAAGCATAATGATTCCGATTCCGCCGTTGCGGTTTCTAAGTTCCTTACAAACCTGAAAACCGTCAATACCCGGCATCATAACATCGAGAATTGCAACATCAAAGTCGCCGTTGTTTTCATCATATTTCTGCAGAGCAGCCTCGCCGCAGTCTGCCTCAACTACGTCGTAGCCCGCTCTTGTAAGATTGATAACGACAAAGTCACGGATTGCCGCTTCATCTTCACAAACAAGAATTTTCTTCATGTCAAAACCTCCATTGCTATGGTCAAATTCCCGACTGTGCAAGCGTCATAAAGCCTGTTTTAATTTCATCATCGCTTAGCGAAACCTGTGTGTCGGGATTTATATTATTAAATGTATATGCATATTTATCGTCTTTGGTAATAAGCGTAAAATCATCCGATTTGCCGGACTCCCATTCGCTGACGGGGAATACCTTTATTTCAAAAAGTTCTGTGTCAAGCTTTGTTCCGTTCCACGCATAGAACGAAGTTGTTCCGTTTTTAAGGTTGGTAATTGCGGTAACCTTGTTTTCCCAGTTGTCTGGATAATTCATCATAAACATATAGTCATAGTTTATGATTACCGCCTGCTTTTTTACAAGACTTTCCTTGACCGTGTCAAAGCTGTTCCAGATGATTTTATCGGCATATATATTTTTGGTATCATCCTTTTGCTTTGGAAGATCAAATGTAATAGGGATTTCAATCTTACCGTCCTTGTCGATGTCGGAACAGATAATCGAGGACGAGCGCTGGGTTATATTTTTTGTCTTTTCCTTAAAAAGCGGGTTGCGCAGGATTGCAAGGTCACGGCTGTAAAAAATCACCTGTGTGTTTGTAATCTCACTTGCCGAAGTTCCATCAACCACAACTCCGGTAATATCGTTCTCAAGTTTTGTGACGGCAATATTTTTGTATTTTACAACATTCGGGTCCATATTTGCCATTGCTTTGGCATATAGGCTTTTGCTGTCCTCGTTATAGTCAAGCATTGACGCAAGAGCCTCATTTTCGGTTGTGTAGAGTACAAGCGACATAATCTCGCTTGTGCCGTCATTGTCAAAATCACCCGTAACAAAACTTGAGCAACTCTGTTCCGAACCGATTTCACCTGTTTTGCCGCCTGAGTAGGAATAACAGAAAAGTTTTCCGACATTCGGAGTGTAGGTTGTTGAGTTGACAATAATTTCTGACTTTCCGTTGCCAGTAATATCGGCAAAATCAACACTGTCAATATCGGTTGTTTCAAAAACATTGTCAGAGGCGATTTTCCATGAATCATCCTTTGAATACATAACAAGCATATGTACCGAAGATGTTTCGGTACTGTTGCGGAAAAACGCAACAGCCTCGTCATTTTCATCACCGTCAAGGTCGATCATAATAATCGCACTGCGAAACCTGCCGCTTTTCGGATATTTCAGCGTGTAACCGCTGTCAGCCGTTTTGGCAATGAGCTGTTCAATTTCAGCCTCATCGCCGACTGCTTTAGGGGGACGAAGAAGATTGTCGGCACTGAAATCGGTGATGTTGCAACCGCTCGAAAATGACAAAATCAATGAACCGAACAGCACAGCCGAAATCAGCTTTTTAATCTTCACAAAAATCCCTCCCGTCATTTTATTTTAATCTCATCAAGGCTTTTGCCTTGCAATAAGATACTTAATTTTTATGCCCTCTTCGGAGAACATTTTTTCATGCTCTGTTTCGATATTATCGGTAACATCGCTTGCGTGTAAATCACGGGTGAGATACAAAATCTCATATCCGCTCTGCTCAAAGTATTCAAGACTTTCATCAAAAAGCTCGTCATCGTCCGTCTTAAAGCGGATTTCGCTGTCCGGCTTTAAAAATGTCTTGTACATCTCAAGCTTTTTATAATATGTAAGTCTGCGTTTTTTATGTTTCGCTCTCGGCCACGGATTGCAGAAGTTGATGAAAAGTCTGTCAATCTTATCGTCAGCCGTAATGATTTTGTCAAGCATTTCAACATTGTATTTTACAAGCAGAAGATTTGTAATATCATCCTGCGTTTTGCCTGCTTCCTCAAAAAGCTTTACGATTGTTCTTCTGCCGACACCGAGCATATCAACCTTGATGTCAAGTGCGATAATGTTCTTGTCGGGATTTTTAAGCGCAAGCTGTCCCGCAAAACCGCCTTTGCCGCAACCGATTTCAAGATACAACGGCTGTTCCTTTTTAAAAGCCTGCATCCATTTTCCTGCGTGTTCCTCGGGATTCTTTACATAAAAGTCACAAACGGAAAGCTCCGGTTCTGCCCATTTCTTTTTTCTGATTCTCATAATACCTCATTTTGCGGTGCGTACAGATGACGCACTACCACATATAGTAATTTACCGTATCATTATATCAAATTGTAACAAATTATGCAACAAATATTTTGACAATGGTGTTCATCGGTTAAATAAATTTAATCTTATCGTCACAGGATTGCGATTTTGTAAAAATAATGTCGGAAAATTCCTCTGAAAGCTTGTTTACAAGCGGTAAAATTACAATGTCTTCACTTTTAAAGTGACCTGCGTCAATAATGTCAATTCCGAGTGAATTTGCGGCGATAATTTCATGGTGCTTGATTTCTCCCGTGACAAGCACATCAACACCTGCCAAAGCCGCATCAAACACATTTGAACCGCCTGCGCCCGATGACACGGCAACCTTTTTAACCTTGTTCTTGATGTCGGTGTAGCGAAGTCCGTTGCAGTCAAGATTTTTCTTTGCAAGTTCTGCAAAATCGTGAATGTCGGTTTCGTTTTCAAGTTCACCCGTGAACATACACTCGCCGAGTTCTGACAGCACGGGATTTTTTACTCCGAGTGCATCTGCAAGGCAGATGTTCACTCCGAACTTTTCTCCGAGGTCAAGGTTGGTGTGCATACAAACGGCAGAAATGCCCTTTTGTGCAAGCATATAGGGAACGGAAGAAGGCGAAAGCCTTTTTATCGGGGCAAAAATTACGGGATGATGACTGATAATCAGCTCACATCCCAGACTTTCTGCCTCATTCACAACATCTTCCGTAATGTCAAGAGCGACAAGCACACGGCTTACGGCTGTGCATTTGTCGCCCACAATAAGCCCTGCGTTGTCAAAACTCATCTGAGTTGCGCAGGGCGCAAATTCTTCAAAAAAATTAAGTATATCGTTTATGGTTTTCACTTAAAACTCTCCTCAAGAATGCGTGCGGTTTCGGCACAGACAGGATTGCCCTTTGCCTGCTTTAAAAGCCTTCGCACACAGCCTTCAATAAATCTGCGGTGCATGGGGTTGCTTTTCGGGTCAAGTCCGTAAAGGTAGAGGTCACTTTCGGATACTGCACGAACCTCACCGCTGTATTCGGCAAGAATTACCGTGTAGCACTTGTTTGCGGCAGTACAGCAGTCACGCTTTATAACGCTGAAACCGTTTGCAAACAGCCAACGCATAAGTTCTTCGCTCTTGGTCATAGGCTGAAGAATAAAGTGCTTTGACTTGTCCTTTGAAAACTCCCAGTTTTCGATAATCTGCGAAATGAGTTCTCCGCCCATTCCCGCAATTACTATGTCGTCAGCCTCATCACCCGAAATCTTTTCAAGACCGTTTGAAAGCCTTGCCTCAATTCGGTTGTCAAGGCCGCTGTTGTTAATTGTTTCAATTCCTCGTTCAAGGGGCAGGGGGTTGATGTCTGCGGCAATCGCTGTGTCGCATCTGCCAATACGGCACAGCCACACCGGAAGATAAGCATGGTCTGTGCCGATATCAGCAACCTTTACTCCGTCACGCACAAAGTCTGCACAAAGTGCAAGACGGTTATCAAGCGAAAAATCAGATGCGCCGTTCATTACGCAATTGCTTTGTTGAGGTCTGCAACGAGTGCCTCTGCATCTGCACCGTGTACCATGCAAGCCTCTTCAATTGTTTCACCGCGTGATGCAGGACAGCCAAGACAATGCATACCAATGCTGAAGAAAAGCTCTGCTGTGTCAGGGTACTGATCAAGAACATCACCGATGATTGAATTCTTTGTAATTTCCATTATAAAAAACCTCCTGTGTCTTGAAACTGCAACACCGCTTTAGTGTCGCATTATAATAGTATAGCATAAAGCCGTACTTTTTAAAAGCCGTAATTTAATTATTTTTCAACCACAACCGTTAAAATAACAAGGTCATCGTCACCCGTGTTAATAATGCTGTGGCTTGAACCTTTTTTACAGATGTGGCAACTGCCTGGGGCAAGAATTTCTTCCTTGCCGTCACATATCGCTTTTCCTGTTCCTGAAATAACATAGTTAATGTCATCGCTTGTCGGATGTTCATGCATACCGATTGAACTGCCCTTGTGTATTCTGCACGGAATAATCTTTCCGTCACCGTCAACATACATTTTTGCGGAAATTTCTCCTGTACCCGAATTCATTTTCGAAACTGTGATTTCCTTCATATCGTTAAAGTCTATAAGCATTTTTATTACTCCTGTTTGTTATTTTACTTTGCCCAATATTTGCGGTCAAGGCTGCGGTATTGAACCGCCTCAAGAACATGCTCGGAACGGATTATTTCCGACTCGTCCAAATCTGCAATTGTCCTTGCAACTTTAAGCACCCTGTCATACGCTCTTGCGGTAAGTCCAAGACTTTCAAAAGCGTCTTTAAGTGTCTGTTCCGCCTCTTTATCAATTACGCAGACTTTTTCAAACTGCTCTGCGTTAATTTTTGCGTTGCAGGTTGTCTTACTGCCCTTGAATCTTTCACGCTGAATTTCTCTTGCTCTGTCGGCTCTCTTTTTGATGTCGGCTGAACATTCGGCAGATGAAGTGTCACGCAGTTCTTCAAATTTTACGGCAGGCACTTCTACATGGATATCAAAACGATCCAAAAGTGGTCCGGAAATGCGGTTGAGGTAGCGTTTTATCTTTTGCTCCGAACAGGTGCATTTTCTTGTTGGGTCGCCGTAATATCCGCACGGGCATGGATTCATTGCGGCAACAACCATAATCGAACACGGATAGGTGCATTTTTGACCTGCTCTTGAAATTGTGATAGAGCCGTCCTCAATCGGCTGACGGAGTACCTCAAGTGCCGTTCGTGAAAATTCGGGCAACTCGTCAAGAAAAAGTACACCGTTGTTTGCAAGCGAAACTTCACCCGGTCGGATAGTTCCCGTACCGCCTCCGCCGAGTCCGACAGGCGTTACCGTGTGGTGAGGTGAACGAAACGGTCGTGTTGTGATAAGTCCGTCGTGCTTAAGCGTTCCTGCAATCGAGTGGATTTTTGTCGTTTCAATCATTTCGTCAAAGCTCATATCGGGCAAAATTGACGGAACTCGTTTTGCAAGCATACTCTTGCCCGAACCGGGAGGACCTATGAGCAGAATATTGTGACCGCCCGCAGCGGCAATTTCAAGCGCACGCTTTACCTCAAGCTGACCTTTTACCTGTGAGAAATCGGGAATGTAGTCCTGCTCTTCTTTAGGAGAATGTGTATTCGGCTTTGCGGGTGTGGGTTCAAGAATATGGTTGAGATAATCTTTAAGCTGGAGAATGTTGTCAATACCATACACTTCGATTCCGTCAACAACAGCACCCTCGCTTGCGTTGGCTTTCGGAACATAAATTTTCTTTATACCGCACTCCTTTGCCTTGATTACCATAGGCAGAACGCCGTTTATTCCTCTGACTTCGCCCGAAAGCGAAAGTTCGCCGATGAATGCACAGTCGGAGATGTTGCTCTTAATCTGATTGAGCAGTACGAGAATTGCAACCGCAATCGGCAAATCGTAAATTGGCCCCTCTTTTTTGATGTCGGCAGGGGCAAGGTTTACGGTCATATGTGCGGCGGGATATCTGAATCCGCAGTTTTTCAATGCACTAAGAACCCTGTCTTTGCTCTCACGCACAGCGGCATCGGGCAGTCCGACCATATCAAATTCCCGTGTGCCGTTGTACATTGACGCCTCAAGCTCAACCTTGTAGCCGTCCATACCACTCACACCAAAGCTGTTGCAGGTAACAACCATAAAAATTCCCCCAGACAGTTAATTTAAAATCATAATAAATTTATAATATAAAGTATAACATTTTCCGCTTCTCTTAACAAGTTTCATAATGTATGTAATTTCGACTTTATTTCGGTTATTTTACACAATTATTTTCCATATCATAATGCAATATTACAGAAATTGCTTTTAAGTTGTTGACATTTATGCGTTTTTGTTATACTATTAAGCGTATAAGAATAAGTATTAGGGGCGGGTTATGACCGAATTGCAAAAATCCTACGGTACTTTATCCGATGCACAGCTTGCGCATTTTGTGAGCCTTGGTGATGACCGTGCTTTTGATGAACTTGTCGTAAGATATCTTGACACAATCAGCATAATTGCACGAAAGTTTTCGGCAGAGGGCTATGAACACAATGACTTTGTTCAGGAAGGTCTTGTGGGACTGCTCTATTCCTGCAAAACCTTTGACCAAAACGGCGGTGCAAGTTTTAAAAGCTATATGTCGGTTGTTGTTGAACGAAGATTTATTTCGATTATCAGACGAGGAGAGCAGAAAAAAGCCATTCCCTCATCAAGCATTGTTCCTATGGACGATGTGGGGGAGTCAATTGAAGATTCCGCCAAAACTCCCGAAGAACTTTTGATGTGCAGAGAACAGCTTGACCAGTTGCTCTTGCGACTTCAAAGCGTGCTTTCAAAGTCCGAATACGATGTTCTCATGCTCTACGGCAACGGGTTAAGTTATAAGGAAATCGCAAAGCGACTTTCCGTAACCGAAAAGGCGGTTGACAATGCCTTGCAAAGAGCAAGAAAAAAGGTCCACGGCGGACTGAATGTCGGCTGAGCATTAGGCTGAAAATTAATATTTGTCCTAAAACAGTATTGCGGTGCAACTCCGCACGGGGCAACAAACTAACCTCCGAGAGGTAGAAAAAGAGAGGTAAATACCAATGTACGAAGATAAGACACTTGTCTGCAAAGAATGCGGAAACGAATTTGTTTTTACTGCAGGTGAGCAGGAATTTTACGCTGAAAAGGGTTTTACAAACGAACCACAGCGTTGCAAGGCTTGCAGACAGGCTCGTAAAAATGCTGCCAAGACAGAGAGAGAGTTCTTTGAAACCGTTTGCGCTGAATGCGGCGGTCCTGCAAAGATTCCTTTCAAGCCTGTTGAAGGCAAAAGCTACTATTGCAGCGAATGTTTTGCAAAGAGAAAAGCAGCTGAATAATTAATTGAATTTTTATTGTTTTAGTTTAATTTCTCGTAACTGAGGTTAAATGTTTTAATTTTAAAAGCTTGATTATCTTCAGACTAATTTCAAATTAAAAAAGCTAAACACTTAAAAAGCTAAACACAAAAACGGTGGGCATTTGCTCACCGTTTTGTTGTGTTAACGGGTTTACCCAGTGCCACGCTTGCGTGGTACAAACAACCACCCGCTATGCGGGTGTGCATAAAAAGTTATACAAAAAAATCA
>CACXEX010000101.1 GCA_902766775.1 uncultured Ruminococcus sp.
ACGGCTTTATCGGACACAACGGTGCTGGCAAGACAACAACAATCAAATCTTGTTGCGGAATCCTCAATTTTGACGAGGGCGAAATCTATGTTGATGGTGTGTCGGTAAAGGAAAGACCTATTGAATGTAAGAGCAAAATTGCCTACATTCCCGACAATCCCGATTTGTATGAGTTTATGACCGGCATTAAGTACCTCAATTTTATTGCGGATATTTTCGGAATCAGCCAGTCCGACCGTCAGACAAGAATCAGTAAATATGCCGAAATGTTTGAAATTAAAAACGCACTTGCGCAGACAATTGACGGCTATTCTCACGGTATGAAACAGAAACTTGCAATTGTTTCTGCACTCATACATAACCCGAAACTTATCATTATGGATGAACCGTTTGTTGGTCTTGACCCTAAATCATCTCATCTTCTCAAAACTTTGGTGAGAGAAATGTGCGATAACGGCAGTGCGATTTTCTTCTCAACCCATGTGCTTGAAGTGGCGGAGAAACTTTGTGACAAGATTGCGATTATCAAGGGCGGCAAACTTATCAAGTCAGGCACAATGGAAGAAGTCAAGGGCGATGATTCGCTTGAAGATGTATTCCTTGAACTGGAGGATAAAGATGCTTAAAACTTTAATTAAACTTCAGTTTCAAAAGGCGCTTGCACGATACACAACCAATTCGTCAAACAAGAAAAAGAACGGCAAAAAAAGTTCGTTTAACTCACCTGCCGTTTATCTTGCTCTTCTTGCTTTTGTCGGTGTCGTATTTGCATTTATGTTCTATAATATGTTCAGTATGATGGCGCCTATGCTTGCAACATCGGGATTCAGCTGGTTGTATTTTCTCTATGTTATGGGTGCGTCATTTGTACTCAGCACCATCGGCTGTATCTTCCTCTCGCTTTCACAACTTTATGAGGCAAAGGACAATGACCTGTTGCTTTCACTGCCTATTCCGCCACGCAGTATTCTCTTTTGCAGAATGTTGCCGTTGTATGCACAAAACCTTCTGTTTTGTGCGCTTGTGCAGATTCCTGCTTTTGCGGCGTATGCGACAAATGTAGCTGTTACAGCGTCACTTGTTGTCAGTCAGATTGTAATTTTACTTTTGGTTCCGCTTTTAAGCCTGAGTGTTTCGTGTATTCTCGGTTGGCTGATTGCACTTGCAACATCAAGAACAAGACATAAAAATGTTGTGACCATTGTATTTTCGCTTATTTTCTTCTGCTTGTATTTTTACCTTTATTATCAAGCAGAGGATCTTGTAAAGACACTTGCCGCAAATTCAATCGGTATCGGTGCAAATATCAAAGGCGGGGCATATCCGCTTTATCTCACAGGACTCGGTGCGTCGGGTGACCTATTGCCGCTTTTGGGTGTTTCTGCCGTAATTATTGCATTCTTTGCAATTGTTTATGCAGTGCTTTCACATAGCTACATAAAGCTTGCAACCTCGAAAAAAGGTGCAAAGAAAGCCGTGTATAAAGAGAAAACTCTTAAAGTAAGCTCAGCGTCAAGGGCACTTTTACGCAAAGAAAGAATGATGTTCACAGGCAACGCAACCTATATGCTTAACAGCGGACTGAGTGCGTTGATTATGGTAGGCGGAACAATTTATGCAGTGTTCCAGTTCAATATGCTAAAGGCATTGCCAAGTGACTTGGTTGACATTATTTCGGTATATCTTCCGCTGATAATTTCATTCGTTATTGCAGTAGGACCGATTTCCGCGGCGTCAATTTCAATGGAGGCTAAAAACCTCTGGCTTATGCAGTCGCTTCCTGTATCACCATTGCAGGTGCTTACACAAAAGCTGAAACTTCACTTTATTGTCAACGGCGTTGTTTCACTTGTACCCTCGGTTGTTCTCTCAATAATGCTCGGTATGAGCCCTGTCAGCATTATTTTTACAATCCTTATTCCGATAATTTTTGCAGTTTTTACAGGACTTCTTGGACTTATGTTTGACCTCAAAAAACCAAAACTCAATTGGAACACAGCCGCCGAGGCTGTAAAACAGAGCGCAAGCGTTATGCTGTCGCTGTTGCTTTCATTCCTTGCAGTATGCGTGCCTCTTGTTGTGTATTCGGTTCTCCTTGGTTATGAAACTGTAATCCCGACAGAAATTTTCCTCGCCTGCACGGCAGTATATTTCATTCTCATCAGCCTTCCAATTTGGCTTTGGATCAAAAACAAAGGAACAAAGATTTTCGCAAATCTTTAAAAATCAAATATCCAAATCAAGAATAAACCTCCGAAAATTTGCAGATAATATTTGCAAAATGTTTCGGAGGTAATTTTTATGAGCAATAATATGGACTTGGGCTATGAGATGTTTTGCTATCAGTGCGAACAGACGGCAAACGGAAAGGGTTGTACACGGCTTGGTGTTTGCGGAAAAACTCCCGAAATTGCAAATCTTCAAGATTTACTTATTTTTCAGTTGAAAGGCATAAGCTGTTACGGCAAGGTGCTCATCGAAAAAGGTCAGCATATTGACAAGGAGATCGTCCGTTTTGTGGAAAACTGCCTGTTCACTACGCTTACGAACGTAAACTTTGATGCCGATGTGCATGTGTCGCTCTTGCGTGAATCACAGAAAATCAAGGAAAAACTTCGTGAAATTGTGGGTGAAATCAAAAATCATACTCTGCACGCAACCTACAATCTTCCCGAAACAAAGTCGGAAATGCTCAAAGACGCACCGCTTGCGGGAATTATGTA
>CACXEX010000102.1 GCA_902766775.1 uncultured Ruminococcus sp.
AAACTTTGTAAGTCCAACCATTTCGAGCATTTCATCGGCTCTGTCTGAACGGTCTTTCTTTGAATAGCCCATAATTTCAAGCGGAAGTTCAATATTTTTCTTTACTGTTCTCCACTCAAAAAGTACGGGGTTCTGAAAGACAATGCCGAATTTCTGCATAAGTCTGATTTCCTTTGGAGTCATATTGCTTACTCTGACATTGCCCGAAGTAGGTTCGAGCAAATCGGCGATTGTACGAAGGAGAGTTGTTTTACCACAGCCCGAAGGACCGAGAAGTGAAATGAATTCTCCCTTGTGAATATCAAAATCAATGTTATCAAGTGCTTTTACATCGTTTCCCTGATTATCCTTAAAAACCACCGATACATTATTTATTGCAATTTCAACATCGTTTTTCTTGATTGCTTCGCTGTTCAAATTCATATATCATACCTCCCGATAATAAAAAAGCACGGCAAAGGTCACATCACAACTGCGCCTTTGCCGTGCTGAAATTTTAAATTTTTAGATACTAAACATACAATTTTTTATAGATTTCAATGCAATCATCAACGGTAACTTCCTTTACCGTGTTAGCGGGACTTCCGCTTGCAACCGCATCGGCTGCCATTTTTGAAATCTTTGAGTAATACTCGTCTCTGTCAATTCCGTACTGCTCAAGAGTTGGAATTTCACAAACATTACAAATATCCTGAAGTGAGTCGATGAACTTTTCTGCGGCTGTTTTGTCGCTGTCAGAGTCACTTGCCACACCTGTTTCTCTGCCCAAAGCTGCAAACTTTTCGTATGCACCCGATACGGCAAAGCTAAGACATTCTTTAAGGAGCATTGCGTTTGACATTCCGTGCGGAACATGGAACAATGCACCAATCGGTCTGCTCATTCCGTGAACAATTGTTACACTTGAATTGTTGATACAGATACCTGCCTCAAGAGCCGCAATACTCATCTGCTCCCTTGCAAGTGAATTGTCGGGTTCTTTATAAGCAATCGGTAAGTATTTCATAATTCTCTTTACTGCCGAAACAGCAAGTGTATCTGTCATTGAAAATGCTTTTCTTGAAGTGTAAGCCTCAACTGCATGAGTGAGAGCATCAAGACCTGTTGCGGAAGTTACCGACTTTGGAGCTCCGTATGTAAAACTGCTGTCAACAATTGCAAGCCTTGGAATAAGAACATCGCCCTTTAAAAGCATCTTAATTCCCTTTTTAGAGTCGGTAATTACGGTAAACTTTGTTGCCTCACTGCCTGTTCCTGCTGTTGTAGGAATTGCGGCAAGAGGAAGAATTTCGCCCGTAATTTCCTTTCCGTTATAATCTGCTATGCTGCCCTCGTTGACTGCCATTGCGGCAATTGCCTTTGCGGAATCAAGAGGACTTCCTCCGCCTATGCCGATGATAAAGTCACAGGCAGAGGATTTTAACATTTCAACACCGTTTTCAATCATAGTGTCGGTTGGTTCACCCGTTATGCCGTCAAAGATGACATAGCCAATACCGTTTTCATCAAGCAATGCTGTCAGCTGTTTCATCATATCAGAAACGGCAACGTGCTTGCCTGTTACGATAAAAGCCTTGTTTCCCATTTCTTTAAGAAGAGGAGCGGCTTCACCGAGGACTTTTGTTCCGACAACTATATGATTTGGTACCACAAAATGTGACATTTTATTTTTTCTCCTTAGATTAATTCGTTATCGACATATGTAAGAACTTCGTCCATCTTAACCATCTCTTCCTTAATCTGTTCCTCTGTAATGATGAGCGGAGGATTAACAAAGAGCATATTTTCGTGTGAGTATGTCATAAACTTCTTTTTCTTAAGCATACCGACGAGAGTACCCATAATGCCCTTTTCGTCCTTGCCGTAAGGAACGAGAGGTTCTTTTGTCTTTTTGTCTTTTACAAGCTCAATTGCTGAGAAAAGACCGATATATCTTACATCGCCAACGCAAGGATGTTTTGCTTTCATCTCTTCAAGGATTTCTCCGAGAACCTTGCCCGACTTTGCAACATTGTCAAGAATATGTGCCTCGCTGTAATAGTTTACACAAGCAACACCTGCTGCACAAGCAAGAGGATGACCACTGTATGTAAGTCCGCATGAAAGAAGGTGATCATCAAAGTATGCTGCAACCTTCTTTGATACTGCAACACCGCCGAGCGGAACATAACCGCAGGTAACACCCTTTGCAAATGTTACGATATCAGGAACTACATCAAAATTCTGGAATGCAAACATCTTACCTGTTCTGCACCAGCCTGCCATAACTTCATCGCAAATCATCAAAATTCCGAATTCATCTCAAATCGTTCTCACACCGGGGAGATAACCCTTTGGCGGAATGATTACACCGTTTGAACCTGTGATTGTTTCCATTACGATTGCGGCTACGCTGTCGGGACCTTCGTAAATAATCTGCTCACGGAGCTTTGTAAGATAGAACTTTGTAGCCTCTTCCTCTGATGCAAAGTCGATTGCCTCACGATAAACATAAGGATCAAAGAACTTTACAAATCCGGGGATACCGGGTTCAAGAGGATATCTTCTCGGCTCACCTGTAAGGTTACCTGCACCGAATGATGAACCGTGATAACTTCTGTAACGGCTGAAAACTTTGTTTCTGCCTGTGAACATTCTTGCAATCTTTACTGCGTTTTCGTTTGCGTCTGCACCGGCATTTGTAAAGAATACCTTTCCGAAACTGTCGGGAAGAAGATTTATAATCATCTCTGCAAGTGTTGACTTTGCCTCTGTGGCATATGAAGGACCGACAAAACAAAACTTGTCAACCTGTGCCTTGATTGCATCGCCGATTGCTTTGTTACCGTAACCGAGGTTAAGGTTTACAAGCTGTGATGACATATCTGTATATCTGTTACCGTCAAAATCGTAAAAGTAAATTCCGTCTGCCTTTGCAACGGGAATCGGATTGAGGTTACCCTGCTTGCTCCATGACTGAAGGACATATTTCTTATGGTTTTCAACAATTTTCTCAGGTGTCATAATAATTTCCCCTTTTATAAGATATGCAAAAAAGATAAACAGAAAAGGAGCTTCCCTTTCCGAAGCTCCTTTGCTTTGCATCTCTTTTGTTTATGCCATTATTATATCACCAAAATACGGTTATGCAATATTTTTTGGCACAATATTATTTGTGCTGTGGCACAATGTTTTCTGAGATTTCATTCGATTTTTCGACAGTTTCGTCATTTTTCATACAAATTTCGGAAGATGTTCACTCTCCGTTTGTATGCCGTAACTCAATAATTACTCGTTGTCCTTTTTCTTTGTTGTGCAAGCGTTAATTACAATAATTGAAATTACGAGCATAACAACACCCGCTGCGCACGGAATAACAATGCCGTAAACCATATTGAAACCGCCGTCCTGAACAGCCTGTCCGCTGATGATTGTATATTCACCTGACGGCATACTGCTCAGTGAATATGTTGTGCCGTCAATTGTAACATTGAAATTCTCAGAACGAATCATTTCGTCTGTAATGCCTGCACTCTTAAGACCGTTATCGCCAAGGTTCATATTTGTGCTGACAACCTCGCCGTCCTTAACGATGATTGTATCGCCCTTGCAACCCTTTGCAATATCGCCGCCGATAACAGCAGAATAGTCGCTTGTATTTGTATCAATAATAACGATGCCGCCTTCTGTTCTTGCAACGCAAGCCATAAGGTTGTACACACCGTCCTCGCCCTCAACTGCTGTCGGTTCCGAAATACTCTTTACCTTCATACCCCTGAGGTTAGCCTTGAACTGCTTTGTTGTTTTGTCATCAAGTACGCTTGTGCCGACCTTTTTATCGTCTGATGATGCGATAATCTTGCCGTCAGCATCTGTCATAACAAATGAATTGATACCAAGATTCTTTACGAGTGCAGCATTTGTATCAGCAGAAGTATTTTCTGTAACAGTTGCCGAAATTACATTTGCCTTTTCAAAAAGTGAGTTCATAAACTCAAAGTTAGTGTAGTTATAGTTGTCGCTGTATTCTGTAAGCTGAGCCTTTGCGTCATCAAGATAAACTTGATTTGAACTTTCTGTTTTTGTTGAAAGCATATTGCATACTACCGACACGCAAACCATAACAACAGCAAGAATGACTGTCATTACAATTGCGGCACCTTTTTTTACCGATTTAGAATTACCCATTGTAATCTTCCTTTCAAATGTTTTGCTTGCATAAAATAATACCATTATACGACTTTATTTTCAAGTAAGGTTCGTGAAATAATTAACAACTGCACATAATTTGACAACATTCTGCATTAACGGATTTAAAATTGTAAATTTGTGGCAAAAAGACAATCTGGAGAAAATGATACATTTATGATACAATGGTGATATAAACTGTGTCTTGGAGGTGGGGTTGTTGGCTGACATATTGATTGTTGAGGACGAAAAGAACATTTCAAACCTTATTGAAATGGCTCTTTCTCGGCACGGGTACAAAACTGATTGTGTGTTTGACGGCGAAAGCTGTGCCGATGTGCTGGAGAAAAAGCAATTTGACCTTATTCTGCTTGATGTTATGTTGCCGAAAATCAGCGGTTTTGAGCTTATGGATTACATCAGAAGCTTTGACATACCCGTAATTTTCATCACTGCAAAATCAGATATATCGGACAGGGTTTACGGGCTGAACCTGGGAGCTGACGATTACATAACGAAACCGTTCAACATTTCGGAACTTCAGGCAAGAGTCGATGCCGTACTGCGAAGATACAACAAGGCAAAAACAAAACTCAGCTTTAAAGACATAGTAATTGACACAAATTCAAGAATAGTCACCAAAAACGGAGTGCAAATTGACCTTACATTAAAGGAATACGAACTGCTCCTGCTTTTTGTACGCAACAAGAACATTGCCCTTTACCGTGAAATGATTTACGAGAGGGTATGGAATGAGCCGTATATGGGTGACACAAGAACTGTTGATCTGCATATTCAGCGGTTAAGAAAAAAACTTGATTTAAAAGACAACATTCAGTCTGTGTATAAAGTCGGTTACCGTCTTGTGGAATAAGCGGAGGGAAAGCCTTAATGAAATTTTCGTGGAAAATATTTTTTATTACCTTTCTTATTATAATTACTTCTTTTGGTGTGGGAGGTTTTCTCCTCATCAACACCGTTTTTACAAACACACTGAACAACCGCATTGACTCAGCCAAAAAGAACAACAGCTACATTACAACGGCGCTTTCGGTATATGCAGACAACAACCTGCCTACCTACGGAAACTGGGAATATCTGCGTACTTCGGCAATAGGATTTGCAAAGCAGATTGCCGGCAATTCGGACTCAAAAAGCAAAATCGGTTCAATAAACGAGCTCAGCTTTTCGGCAAAAGATGAATTTGCTCACGGTATGTCGGTAAATTCCAGAAAAAGCAGAGTAGTTAAGGAAAATGAAAAATACTACATTCAGACCATAAGCAAAATTCAGCTTGTAACCGCAAGTTGTTATATTGAAACGGTTGACGATATAACAAGCGTGTACAGCGACCGTGATATGTACTGCACAATTTATCAGTTCATCCTCATAGGCGTTGCACTTTTTGCGTCAATTTTGCTTGTAATCTTCTCAAAGCTTTTGACAAGACCGCTTGTAAAGTTAAGAGATGCGTCAAAAGAAATTGCCGAGGGCAACTTTAATATGAGAGTAAAGGAAAGCCATGGCATTACATCTTCAACCGAAATAACCGAGCTTTCGCAGAGTTTCAACACTATGGCAGATTATGTTGAAGATTACATTGAACAGCTCAAACTTGCCGCACAAAACCGTGACAACTTTATTGCGGATTTTACCCATGAGTTAAAAACTCCGCTGACCTCTGTTATCGGCTATGCGGATATGCTACGCTCATATGAAATGGAGCCTGAAAAACGCAGAGAATGTGCTGACCTTATCTACAAAGAGGGCAGTCGGCTTGAAGCACTCTCGCTCAATCTGCTTAACCTGTTAGTTTTGAAAAATGACGAAATTAAAACCGTAAATATAAGAACGGAAGTAATTGCCGATGACATTAAAAAATCGGTTCTGTTTATTTTGAAAAAATACGGCGTAAAGCTCAAATTAAATGTTGAAAAGGCAACTGTCAAAGCAGAGCCGTCGCTCTTAAAAACGCTTTTGTACAACCTGATTGACAATGCTTGTAAGGCAAGTGAATCAGGAAAACCCGTAACACTTACGGGATATGTTGACGGCAACAGATACCGCTTTTGTGTTACAGACAGCGGCTGCGGAATTGCGGAAGATGACCTTGTCAAAATTACCGAACCGTTTTATATGGTTGACAAGTCCCGTGCAAGGAGTATGGGCGGTGCCGGACTCGGACTTTCAATCTGCAACGAAATTGCAAAACTTCACGGCTCAACACTTGAAATTGTCAGTGAAGTCGGCAAAGGCACGGACATCAGCTTTACGGTAAGCCTTGCCGATAATTCTGCGGAAAGTGAGGACTTTGAAGATGAAGAAATTTAACCTCAAAAAATCCGCAAAATATATCGTCTGCACTTTGCTCACCTTGACCGTAGTTGCAACAGTTGTGTTTCTCCCCCGTTTTTATTATTCGGTAACTGACAGTCAAGATTCGGTTGGAAACACGGCGGAAACATTTAAACTTACCGCCGACAAAACCACTTTGAGCGGTGGGGAATTTTTGAAACTTATCTCAAATGAAGATACCGTCTGGGTTCTTCAAAACAACGCTCCGAGCACAGATATAATAATCAGCGATGCAAAAAAAGCAATAAGCAGTCTTGCAAAATCGCTTGAAGGAACAAAATTATTTTCAAATATTGCAGGCTATATTTCGCAGTTTATGACGCCCGACAGCTGTGACGGTTACGAACTCACAATGCGTGGAACACTTGACGGAAGTGTATTCGTTTCATCCGATTTTATGTTTGTTACATGCAACTATGCCAAAGAGGGCGAACAATACGGAATCAGTATAACAATGCTGTTTGATATGGAAACTTTCACAATTTACGAACTTAACATTGACACAACCTATCTTACAGACAGCGTTACTGAAAAGGAGATTCCGCTGTATTCTGTTATCCCGTATAGTGAAACCTATGAGCAGGAGTTATCGGACGCACTCATAAAATACTGGGGTGTCAGCAGCGATTCAATAACGGTTAATGTAAGTCCCGAATCTTTCAGCATCAACATCTACTCGCAACCGTTTTTGGAATACAACAACATAAACAGCGAGCAATTTGATATCTATGGTTAATGATACAACTATGATACATTTTTGAACAATTTCAGAAACAAGCCTTTTGTATAGTATAGATACACTTACGAAAGGCTTGTTTTTTATGGATATTAAAGAGTATGAGGAATTTTGTAAAAACAGTAAATATGGAAACTTTATGCAATCGACAGACTGGGCAAAGGTTAAAAGGGGTTGGATTCCCGAATATGTTGTTGTCCGTGATGAAAGGGGAAAAATCAACGGTTGCACACTTGTGCTTGTAAAGAAAATACCGATTCTCAACACGGCAATGCTTTATGCACCGAGGGGCTTTGTGTGCGATACTCACGACAGTAAAACCGTAAGAAAAATTTTTGAGCAGATAAAACTGATTGCGAAAAAATATCACGCATACACACTCAAAACCGATCCCCTTATTGAAGAAAACGACTTTATTTCAATTAAAAATCTTGTTGACCTCGGCTTTGTTTATCACGGTGAAAAGCAGGGATATGACAATACCCAATGCAGAGAAAATTATGTGCTTGACATAAAAGGCAAATCGTGTGACGAAGTGTTTGCAAACTTCAAATCTAAATGGCGATACAACGTCCGCCTTGCAATAAGAAAAGGCGTTGAATGTAAATTCTGTGGTGAAGAAGAACTTGACGATTTTATGGAACTTATGGAGGAAACGGGCAAGCGTGACGGCTTTGAAATCCGTTCGGAAGAATACTTCAGAAATTTTTTACAGGCATTTCACGGCAACGCAAAGCTCTGTATCACAAAACTTGACGGGAAGATTCTCTCGGGTGCATTGCTTGTAAATTATGCAGGCGTTGCAAGCTATGTTTACGGCTGTTCATCAAACGAATACAGAAAATATATGCCGAATTATCTTATGCAATGGACGATGATTAAGTACGCAATTGAGAGCGGTTGCCATACATACGACTTTTGCGGTATTCCCTATTGGTATGACGAAACGCATAAAAACTACGGTGTCTACCGCTTTAAACAGGGTTTCAACGGCAAAGTCAAAACCTATGCCGGCGAGTTCGATTATGTTTTTCGAAGCGGAGTAAATCACCTTGCCGACCTTGCAATGAAACTGAAAAAGCTTGTGTGAAATATTCATCTGCGTTGAATTTGCAAATCTTATATGCTAAAATGGAGTGGGTAAAATTATCCCACTCCATTTTTGTATCGGGGGAATTTTATGTTCTGCGATTTGCATACACATTCAACATTTTCGGACGGCACATTTTCGCCTACGGAAATCGTTTTAAAAGCCAAAGAAATCGGTCTTGACGCCGTTGCACTCTGCGACCACAACACGGTTGCAGGACTTGATGAATTTGTTTTGGCAGGTAAGAAATACGGCGTAAACACCGTTGCGGGGATTGAGTTTTCAACCGAATATAATTCAAAACAACTGCACATTGTCGGTCTGTTTATCAAGAAAGAAAACTATTCTGACATAACCGAAATTATGGCTGAGTCGCAAAAATTAAAGGAAAAAAGCAACAAACTGCTCATTAAAAATCTTGCGAAAGACAGCTATATTCTCGACTACGACGAAATCAAAAACAGTACGGTTGACGGCTTTGTGAACCGTGCAAACATCGCCACCGCTCTTATGCAGAAAGGCTATGTTTCGTCTGTTAAAGAGGCATTTCAAACCCTGCTTATGTCAAAGTTCGGCTACTATGTTCCGCCAAAAAGGCCGTCATCTCTGTATATAATCGAAAAACTGAAAAGTTTCGGTTCAATATCTGTTCTGGCACACCCGTTTCTCAATATGAACGAAGATGAGTTGAGAGAATTTTTACCAAAAGCAAAGGCTTGCGGACTTAACGCAATGGAGGCGTACTATTCGCTTTTTGACAAAACCGAAACAGAGCTTGCCGAAAAAATCTGTGATGAATACAGTCTTTTGAAAAGCGGTGGAAGTGACTTTCACGGCACAACAAAGCCCGATATTTCGCTTGGTTTCGGAAAAGGAAATCTTGCGATACCGACAGAAATATACAAAAACCTGGTGAATTGTTATCACAATTTTAATCTATAAAAAATATTAACATTTTGTAACAACTCTTGATTTTTACAAAATGTTGATGTATAATTGTCCTATAAATAAACAATCAACGAGAAACGAAGGCGGTAGCATTGGAATTCGATCAATCAAAACTTTTTCCCCTGTGCGTAGGAATTCTTGTGGTAATACTCCCCTTTGTTATCATAATCTACGCAAAAATTAGGGACAAACGCAGAGAACAACAAGAAGAAAACAATCCTAATGAACCACTGAAATTTGATTTTGACCTAAACGAAGAAAACGGCGACGAAAAGTAATCATCGCTGTTTTTTCTGTTTAAGTCGAAATAAAGGCTGATAGCTACCTGCAACAGATTTAGCAATCACACTCTTTCAGATTTTCTATTTTATTTTTTTGCATATATTCATCAGAGAACGCAATATATTTTATTTTCACTTTTAAAAAGCAATCTTTAATCAGTAAAAAATCCTATTGAAAATTTTTGCAAAAACTTGCGTAAAAATTCAATAGGATTTATTTTTTAGTTCATAGTCTTTTCGACTTATTTAATTTTAAGTGAAATGTCAAAAGCTTTTACTGAGTGTGTGAGTGCACCCATTGAGATAATGTCAACGCCTGTTTCAGCAATTTCACGGAGGGTTTCGTCTGTGATGCCGCCGCTTGCCTCAAGAAGAGCTCTGCCCGCTGTGATATCAACAGCCTGTTTCATAAGTTCCGGACTCATATTGTCGAGCATAATAACATCAACACCTGCCTCAAGTGCCTGATTGAGTTCGTCAAGGTTTCTAACTTCAAGTTCAACCTTTGTCATATGACCGAGTTTTGATTTGAGCTTTGAAACAGCATTGGCAATGCCGCCGCCTGCGTCAATGTGATTGTCCTTGAGCATTGCGGCATCTGAAAGATTGTAACGGTGGTTTCTTCCGCCGCCAACTGTAACGGCATACTTCTGGAGCGGACGCATACCCGGAAGAGTCTTTCTTGTGTCGGCAATAGATGCCTTTGTGCCGCTGACAATTTCAACAGCTTTATTTGTAGCGGTTGCAATGCCGCTCATATGCTGAATGAGGTTGAGAGCAGTTCTCTCGCCCTTTAAAATTGTTCTTGTCTTGCCGTGAATT
>CACXEX010000103.1 GCA_902766775.1 uncultured Ruminococcus sp.
AATCTGGCAGATTCTCCCCGTTGGACCGACAAGTTACGGTGATTCACCGTATCAGTCTTTTTCAACCTATGCAGGCAATCCTTACCTCATTGACCTTGACACTCTTTGTGAAGAAGGCCTTTTGACTAAGGAAGAGGTCATGAGCCGTGACTGGGGCTCAGATGACGCCGAGGTTGACTATGAGAAAATCTACAACAACCGTTTTGAAGTTTTGAAGATTGCTTACGATAACTTCAAAAAGGGTGACCAGAAGGCATTTACATCCTTCAAGCGTAAAAACAGTTCATGGCTCAAAAACTATGCACTTTATATGGCAGTTAAAAAGAGCTTTGACATGGTTTCCTGGACAGAATGGCCGGATGAGGAAATCAAAATGCGTGATGAGGCTGCCGTGAAGCGTTATGAACGCAAGCTCAAGGATGATGTTGATTTCTGGAAGTTTGTACAGTTCAAATTCTATGAGCAGTGGGAATCCTTCCGTGCGTATGTAAACGGTCTCGGCATTAAGATTTTGGGCGATATGCCAATCTATGTTGCCATGGACAGCGCGGATACATGGGCAAATCCCGAAATCTTTCAGCTTTATGACGACGGTGATCCTATTGCAGTTGCAGGCTGCCCGCCGGATTACTTCTCAGCAACAGGTCAGCTCTGGGGCAACCCTCTCTATGACTGGGACTACCTTGAGGCTACCGACTATGAGTGGTGGTTTGAGCGTATTAAGGCTGCATCAAAGCTTTATGACATCACCCGTATCGACCATTTCAGAGCTTTTGCAAGCTACTATTCAATCCCTTATCCTGCTGAAAACGCAATACACGGTGAGTGGGTAGTAGGACCTCGCATTAAGTTCTTTAAGATGATGGAAGAGGCACTTGGCAAGATTGATATCGTAGCCGAAGACCTCGGAACTCTCACTCCCGATGTAACCGAGCTTATGGAGCAGACAGGCTATCCGGGAATGAAGGTTCTTGAATTCGCTTTTGACAGTGGCGAAGAGAACGACTACCTTCCCCACAAATACACCGAAAACTGTGTTGTTTACACAGGTACTCACGATAACGATACTGTTATGGGTTGGCTTGAAACAGCTAAACCCGAGGACATTAACTATGCAAGAAGTTATTGTCAGATGCCCGATGACGAACCGTTCAACTGGGGACTCATCCGTGTTGCTTATGAAAGCAAGGCAAACACAGCAATCGTACCCATGCAGGACATCCTTGGCCTTGGCAAGGAGGCAAGAATGAACATTCCGTCAACACTCGGCGGAAACTGGGTATGGAGACTCGATGGTGCAGCTCTTACTGATGAGCTTGCTGATAAATTAAAAACTATGTCTGAAAAAAGCGGACGACTGGAGGACTAAACAAATGGGTAATATTATGGAAAAGCTTGAACTCACAGCTCAGTCTATGTACTGCAAAAAGATTGAAGAGCTCACACCCGCTGAGCTTCACTACTCACTCGGCAAAGCAGTAATGGGCGAAATCGCAGGCAACTGGGAAGCAAGCAAGATTAAACATGACAGCGAACGCAGAGCTTACTATTTCTCTGCAGAATTCCTCATGGGCAGAATGATGTACAACAACCTCTACTGCCTCGGCATTCTTGAAGATGTTACAAAGCTCCTCAAAAAGAAGGGCATTGACATCAATGTATTTGAGGATATCGACGATGCCGCTCTCGGTAACGGCGGTCTCGGCAGACTTGCCGCTTGTTTCCTCGACAGTGCTGCTACACAGGAAGTACCGCTTGACGGCTACGGAATCCGTTACAAGTACGGTCTTTTCAAGCAGCTTATCGAAAACGGTTATCAGGTTGAAACAGCTGATAACTGGCAGAGATTTGAAGATCCGTGGTGCAACCGTGTTGAAGATGAGGCTGTTACAGTATCATTCAAGGGTCAGACAGTTAAGGCTGTTCCTTACGATATGGCTGTTATCGGCTGTAAGACAACAAACATCAACACACTTCGTCTTTGGCAGGCTGAGGCAGTAAACGATTTTGATTTTACTGCTTTCAACAACACAGAGTACAACAATGCCGTTCAGGAAAAGAACGATGCCGAAAACATCACAAAGGTTCTTTATCCTAACGATAACAAGTATGAGGGCAAGGTTCTCAGACTTAAACAGCAGTATTTCTTCTGTTCTGCATCACTTCAGGACATTATGCGCCGTTATAAGAAGAAGCACGGCAATGATTTCAGCTTCTTTGCTAAGGAAAACACAATTCAGCTTAACGATACACATCCTGTATCATGTGTTCCCGAGCTTGTAAGACTTCTTATGAACGAAGGCTTCAATTTTGACGACGCTTTTGAAATTGCAAGAAAGACATTTAACTATACAAACCACACAGTTCTCGGCGAGGCTCTCGAGAAGTGGCCTGCTGACCTTATGACACAGGTTATTCCTGAGATTTATCACATTATCTGCCTTATCGCCAACAAGTGCCAGGAAGAGCTTACTGCTAAGGGCATTGACGAGGATACAAAGGCTAAGATGCGCATTATCGACGGTAATGTTGTTCATATGGCAAGACTTGCAACATACGCATCAACATATGTAAACGGTGTTGCTGAGCTTCACACAGAAATCCTCAAGGCTGATGTACTCAAAGAGTGGTATCAGGTATATCCCGAGAGATTCCAGAACAAGACAAACGGTATTACACAGCGCCGTTGGCTCGGTCTTTGCAACCCTGAGCTTTCTGCTCTTATCACAGAGAAGGTTGGCTCAGATGCATGGCTTACAGACCTTTCACTTCTTGAAAAGCTCAATGACTGCATTGACACAAGAACAATCACAAAGTTCAACAATATCAAGAAGAAGAAGAAACAGCAGCTCGCAGACTACATCAAGAAGATGGACGGCTACGATGTAAATCCCGATTCAATCTATGATATTCAGGTTAAGAGACTTCACGAGTACAAGAGACAGCTCCTCAACGCTTTCTCAATCTTGACAATCTACTTCAGATTGAAGGATAAGAAGCTTAAGAACTGGACTCCTACAACATTTATCTTCGGTGCAAAGGCTGCTCCGGGTTATGCAAGAGCAAAGGCAATCATCAAGTACATCAACGAGATTGCTAAGCTTGTAAACAACGATCCCGAAACAAAGGATCTCCTTCAGGTTTACTTCATTTCTAACTACAATGTATCTTACGCTGAGAAGATTGTTGTTGCTGCTGACCTTTCTGAGCAGACATCAACAGCAGGTCTTGAGGCTTCTGGTACAGGTAACATGAAGTTCATGCTCAACGGTGCCCCTACACTCGGTACACTTGACGGCGCTAATGTTGAAATCGCTGAGTGCGCAGGCATTGAGAACGAGTATATCTTCGGCGCAAAAGTTGAGGATATCGAGAGAATGAAGAAGGAAGGCTACAATCCTAAGGCTCTTTATGACGCTAATCCGGAAATTAAGAGAGTTGTTGATACTCTTGTTGACGGCACATTTGATGACGGCGGCGCTCAGGGCGAAGGCAGCTTCAAGGAACTCCATGATTCACTCCTCAAGGATTCTTCATGGCAGAAGGCTGATAACTACTTCCTCATCTATGACCTTCCTGATTATGTTGATACAAAGATCAGAGCTAACACAGAGTATGCTAACCGTAAGGAATTCGGTAAGAAGTGCCTTATCAACATTGCAAATGCAGGTAAGTTCTCATCTGACCGTACAATCCTCCAGTATGCTAAGGAAATCTGGCACACATCTTACAAGAAGTAATTTATCAAATAATTTTACTTTAAATATTTGTGCGTAAAAGCATTCAAGCCTCCCGTTTGTTCGGGAGGCTTTTTGTAGTTATATGTGCTTTTATAAACTCTTTATTTGTCACATTAAATATTATTTGAACTAATATCTAAAAAATAATATTTAATTCAACTATAAATAACATTGACATTCTTCTATGAGAAATGTATAATAAAATCGATACGGATAACAATTTTATTGTGTTTATGAGGAGGAGTGAAATTGAAAAGATTATTAGGAATTGTTCTTTCTACAGTTATTGTGCTTTCTATTGTAAGTTTTACTATTCCTGTTTCAGTTGCTGCTATAACAATTTCAAGTAATTTATCTGAGCCTGATACAACATATGATGGCTTTGGTTATGTGATAAATGAAGATGAATCTTGTACAATTACATATTATACAGGAAATTTAGCGAATGTAACTATTCCGTCAACTATATATGGCTATAAGGTGAAGAAAATAGGTTCAGAAACATTCAATCGCAATGAATCTATTAAAAGTGTTATTTTACCAGAAGGTATAACGCAAATAGCTGAAACATCATTTGCTAATTGTGAAAACTTAAAATCAATATCATTGCCAAGTACACTTAAATACATAGGTATTGGGGCATTTGCATATTGTACAAATTTAGATAATATTATTGTTCCTGATGATGTGGATTATATTGGACAGTATGCTTTTGAAGATACTAAATGGTTAAATAAACAACAAGACGGATTAATATATCTAGGAAAAGTTTGCTATAAATATAAAGGTGAAATGCCATATGGTGCGACTGTATCTATCAAAGCAGGTACAAAATGTATAAGTGGCTTTGCTTTTTGGTGTTGTTATGGATTAAAGAAAGTAGATATTCCTTTTGGTGTAGAGGTTATTGGAAGCAAAGCATTTCAGTCTTGTCCTATGCTCGAAAATATTGAGATTCCTGATTCAGTATTTTGTGTAGGTAAGTCGGCATTTGAGGGAACGAAATGGTTTGAAAGTCAACCAGATGGATTGGTATATGCGGGTAGTAATGCATATGAATATAAAGGAACTATGCCCGATAACACAAATATTACTTTTAGGAAAGGAACAAAGTCAATTACGGAATCACTTTTTTATAATCAGGACAGCCTAACAGGAGTAGTTATACCTGATTCAGTAGTTAGTATAGGTGATTACGCTTTTTATTCGTGTTCAGAACTTGGTAATATTTCATTTGGAAATGGAATTGAAACTATTGGCAAGGAATCTTTTAGTAAATGTGATAATCTTAAAGAACTCGTCATTCCTGACAGTGTACAGAAGATAGGTGTACATTGCTTTGAAGGTTGTAGCAATGTAGAAAATTTGAAACTTTCGAATAATTTGACAATGGTTTCGGAAGGAACATTTTTATATTGCAAAAAACTAAAAAGTGTTAGTATTCCGAATAGTATAATAAGTATAAAACATATGGCTTTTAGTGGCTGTGAAGGATTAAATAGTATTAGTATTGGAAGTAAATTAAGATATATAGATACAACTTTTTTCGAGTATTGTTCGTCATTGAGTGAAATATCAGTTAGTTCAGAAAATTTGTTTTTTGCATCTGAAAATGGTGTCTTATACAACAAAAATAAATCTCAAATAATTATGTATCCACCAAATAAATCTGATGATACATATGTTGTGCCTGATACCGTAACTATTATAGGATATAATGATTATACATATTATAATAAAATTATAGGAGCAAATCTTAAAACTGTAATTATTTCGAAAAATGTTAAGGATATCTACGAAGATTCAATAGGATATAAATATAATGAAGAAGGGAAGTTAGTAGAAGTCCCTGATTTCACAATAAAGGGCTATAGAGGTACTGTTGCGGAATCCTATGCTAATGAAAATCACTTTAGTTTTGTCGTTCTTGATAAAACATTGTCAACACCGTCAATTTCAAAACTTGAAAATACTTCGGGCGGTATCAAAATAAGCTGGAATAAAGTTTCGGGTGCTTACGGTTACAGAGTTTATCAGAAAACTTCTAACGGTTGGAAACGAATTAAGGACACAACTGCAACAAGTTATACCGATTCAGCGGTAAGCGTAAATCAGACAAAAACCTACACAATGCGTTGTATTGACAAGAACGGCAAGACAATCAGCGGTTACAACTCAAAGGGTTGGTCAAAGAAATACACTCCCGTTGCTCCGACAATTTCAAAGCTTGAAAACATTTCAGGCGGTATCAAGCTCAGTTGGAACAAAATTGCAGGAGTTTACGGTTACAGACTTTACTACAAGACCTCATCAGGCGGTTGGAAGAGATTTAAGGACACAACTGCCACATCGTTCATCGATTCGGGAGTAAGTCCTAACAGAACCGAAACCTACACAATCCGTTGTATTGACAAGAACGGCAACACCGTCAGCGGTTTTTATTCAAAGGGTTGGTCGAAAAAATACACGCCAGTTGCACCGACAATTTCAAAGCTTGACAACACATCGGGAGGTATTAAACTTAGTTGGAACAAAATCGCAGGTGTTTACGGCTACAGAATTTATCAAAAGACTTCTACAGGTTGGAAACGGATTAAGGACACAACAGCTACAAGCTTTACGGATTCTGCTGTAACTGCAAATCAGACAAAGACATACACAATCCGTTGCATTGATAAAAGCGGAAATACAGTAAGCGGTTTTGAATCAGAAGGTTGGTCGCATTGCTATACCGCAGTTGCACCGAAAATCACAAAGCTTACAAACACTTCAAAGGGTGTAAGCGTAACATGGGGCAAGGTTGCAGGTGTATACGGCTACAGACTTTACAGAAAATATGACGGAGGCAGTTGGACAAAGGTTAAAGACACAACAGCTGCAAGTTATACGGACTCGGGTGCAAAGAAGGGGAAGAAGGTTACATACACTCTCCGTTGCATCGACAAAAACGGCAAGACAATCAGCGGTTATAACGCAACAGGCTGGTCAATTACAAGAAAATAATATTATAAGCAACAATCCCGACAGAGCAAAATCTGTCGGGATAATTTTAGCAACATATAATGTGTCACTTAACTAAAAAGCAATATATGATTTTATGTTGATTATTTTAAATTTATCTGTTACAATAAAGCAAAGAGTAATTATCGGTTAGGTTTTTTGAAACGGAGGTTTGATTATGAGCTATAAAGAACTTGCTATTCAGCTTATAAACAATATGCCCGATTACAAACTCGGCTACGCAATTGCATATTTGCAGGGATTGGTTGCTGATGAAAGTGCCGATGACCTGTATTGTGCAGGATTATTAGATGAATATAAAAACGATACCGAAAAAGATGATGTTGTCAGCTTTGAAGAGGCGGCAAAGATGTGTGGAGTCGATATAGATGAAATACAGGATTGAATTTGAAAAGAAAGCTGTAAAGTTTATCTCAAAACAGCCCAAGCCCCAAAAAGAACGCTTATTTAAGGCAATTTATAAATTGCCCGAATCCGGTGACATAAAAGTCATGCAGGGTGAAAGCGGATTTTTTAGACTCCGTGTTGGTGATTACAGGGTTATCTATACAGTGAACGACAATATTCTTACGATCCGAATTGTAGCGGTTGGAAATCGTGGCGATATTTACAAGTGAATATTACTAAAAAATACGGCAGACTTATTTACAAGTCTGCCGTTTGTTGTTCTGTTATAATTATAAATTAAAATCAACGGATTACATAATCGAGTTGATGAGACCGCCTTTTTTGATGATGTTCTGAATGAACTCGGGGAACGGCTCAGCCTGATATGTTTTGCCTGTTGTTTCGTTGGTGATGACGCCTGTGTCAAAGTTTACGGAAACTGTATCGCCCTCTTTGATATCCTTTGCCGCCTCATCACATTCAAGAATCGGAAGACCGATGTTGATTGAGTTACGATAAAAAATTCTTGCAAAGGTTGATGCGATTACACATGAAATTCCGCTTGCCTTGATTGCGATTGGTGCGTGTTCACGGGAAGAACCGCAGCCAAAGTTCTTTTCGGCAACCATAATGTCGCCCTCTTTAACCTTATTTACGAAATCTGCGTCAATGTCCTCCATGCAGTGAGCCGCAAGCTCCTTGTGAGATGCGGTGTTAAGGTAGCGAGCAGGGATAATTACATCGGTATCCACATTGTCGCCGAACTTGTGTACAGTACCTTTTGCGTTCATTGTTTGTTACCTGCCTTTCTTATACCTTTTCGGGGTCAATGATGTAGCCTGCGACAGCACTTGCGGCGGCAACAGCCGGACTTGCAAGATAAACTTCGCTGTCAACATGACCCATTCTGCCGACAAAGTTACGGTTGGTTGTTGAGATTGCTCTTTCGCCTGCGGCAAGAATACCCATATGACCGCCAAGACACGGACCGCAGGTCGGTGTTGAAACAACTGCGCCTGCCTCAATGAAGATATCAAAAAGACCTTCGTGCATAGCGTCAAGCCAAATCTGCTGTGTGCCGGGGAAGATGATGCAACGAACATTCTTTGCAATCTTCTTGCCCTTGAGAATGTTTGCGGCGGCACGCAGGTCTGAAATTCTGCCGTTTGTGCATGAACCGATTACGCACTGGTCAATCTTAACTTCTTTTTCGCCGATTTCATCAACTGTTCTTGTATTTTCGGGAAGATGCGGGAATGCAACTGTCGGACGGAGAGCTGAAAGGTCGATTGTGTACTCCTCGTCATAGACAGCGTCCTCGTCTGCCGTGTATTCGACAGGAGTACCCTGATATCTGCCGTTGCAGTATTCACGGGTGATGTCGTCAACAGGGAAGATACCGTTCTTTGCGCCTGCCTCAATTGCCATGTTTGCAATGCAAAGTCTGTCATCAATGTTGAGGTATTTAAGACCTTCGCCCGTGAATTCCATTGACTTGTAAAGTGCGCCGTCAACGCCGATTTTGCCGATGATGTGGAGAATAACATCCTTACCGCTTACAAAACCCTGTGGCTTGCCTACGATGTTGAATTTGATAGCTGACGGAACCTTGAACCAAGCCTTACCGCTGATCATACCTGCCGCCATATCTGTTGAGCCGACACCTGTTGAGAATGCGCCGAGTGCGCCGTATGTACAGGTGTGTGAGTCAGCACCGATGCAAAGACAGCCCGGTCCTACAAGTCCCTGTTCGGGGAGAAGTGCGTGTTCAATACCCATCTGACCTACATCTCTGTAGTTTTTGATATCATATTTGTCTGCAAATGTACGAACCTGTTTAACCTGTGTTGCTGCCTTGATATCTTTATTAGGTGTAAAGTGGTCCATAATCATTGCGATTTTTGTGTTGTCAAATACTGAGGTAGCGCCGTTTTCCTCGAATACATTAATGGCTACGGGAGATGTTACATCGTTACCGAGAACCATATCGAGCTTTGCCTCAATAAGCTGACCTGCCTTGACTTCGCTGAGTCCTGCGTGAGCCGCAAGAATCTTCTGCGACATAGTCATACCCATAATAAATCACTCCTTTTCTTTTAAGATAATTATTGCATACACCTTGCAAAAAGATTGTAAACTATGTTACAATTAAGGAAATAAATCGGATTATTAGGGCGGTGAATTATGGAACACACGATTAATGCCTGCGGACACGCAAACAGCACTGTTCATGAGAATATGCAGTCGCTGATTGAACAGTCGGGGAGCGTCAGAAAATACGCAAAAGATGAGATAATCTATCTTCAGGGCGACACGGCGCAAAGCTTTTGCTACATCAAAAAGGGCAGTGTAAAGGTGTATATGAATTCCGTTGACGGCAACGAGAAAACTCTCAACACGGCAAGACACGGCGAGATTATCGGTGAGGGTGCTTTTTTTGACAAAAAGCCGAGAGTCAGTTCCGCCAAGGCACTTACAAATACCGAAGTTATAATGATTGACAAAAAGCGATTGACCGACATTATCGCACAGCACCCTACGCTTGCGTTTGAATTGCTTGAAATTCTTGCCAACAGAATAAGGCTCTTGTCCTCCCAGCTTGACTCAATGACCTTTATGCAGGCGGACGCCCGAATTGCAGGACTTTTGCTTGAAAGTGAAAATGACGGTTCTGTTGCAATTACGCATGAAGAAATTGCCAACACGGTGGGTGTGTCAAGAGTGACCGTCAGCAAAACTTTAAGCAGATTTAAAAAGGCGGGATACATATCAACCGAATACAGAAGAATAGTCATAAAGAACCGAGAAAGTCTGGAAGAACTTGTAAATGACAATTGATTATTTACGGTTTACAAAATGCTTAAAATAAGTTAGAATACAGATAAAGACAAATTGCGGATTTTACATATATTAAAGA
>CACXEX010000104.1 GCA_902766775.1 uncultured Ruminococcus sp.
ACCCCGGAAAAGCCAGTAAAATCAAGGATTTTCGGGGATTTGCAGGGAGTCAAAAATGCCCCTCGGGGGCTTCTCCTAAGCGGAAGGTCGGGGATTCGAATTCCTTCTGGCGCGCCAGTAAAAGGAAACGTCTTCGGATGTTTCCTTTTTTCATTATAGTAAAAAGAAAAAATAAGGTCACGATTTATTCAACCGTGACCTTTTCTTTTATCAACCGTATTATAAATTATCAGTTATTGATTCTTGTTAATTTTGTACCTGCAATATAGAGGTTATCACCTTCGATACCCCATGTATTGGCGCCGCCGTTTGCGGGATCGTCCGACCATTTTAGCGACTGTGACTGACTGCCGCCTGTCTGCAAAATTGAGATATCAATATTTACTGTAAGAGTTTTTTCATCATCAATGCTGTATGTAAGCTTGATCATATTGAATATTTCATCGTAATTTATGAAACTGCTGTAATCCGAGCCGCCTGCATAGTTTGAAATAAGCTCGCCAAGTTCTTTGGCATTAGGAATACCGATTGTACCGTCAGGCTTGAACTCAAGCTGAAGGCTTATTCCGTTTTCCTCGGCAACCCATGTACCCTGAATCTGACCCTGAGGAGTGGCCTTGTTAAGTCCGTTGAATATAAAGAATGCCGCAATCGCAATCACAAGTGCAACCGCAATACCGCAAGCAGTGATTACAAACGGTGCCTTAGACTTTTTCTTAGGCATCGGCTGTGCATACTGTGGCTGAACTCCCTGATTGTTATAATCATAAGCATATCCGCCCTGTTGACCGTTCTGATACTGATTATATCCGCCCTGTGCATTAACTGTCTGATACTGCGGTGTTGCATAATCATTTACAGGTGTCTGATTATATGCTTCAGTCTGCTGATTTTCAACAGGCTGTGTCTGCTCATTTTGAACATTTACATTGGCAGTCTGTTCAACCGACTGATTTTCTGTAATCGGCTGTTCGTTCTGTACACTTGATTCCTGTACAGGTACAGGTGTTCCGCAATCGGCACAAAACTTTTCATTAGGCAATAACTGTCTTCCGCAATTTTTACAAAACATACTTTTTCTCCTGTTCAACAAAAAATAAATTCGAGGAAAACCCCTTTATAACAGCAATTTTCAACCATAATATCTGTTATTTTTATTGTACTGTTTTTTCTTCTTCAAGTCAACAAATATTTAAAAATCGGTATTTTATACATAAAAGGTATCTTAAAAACAGAAGATTTTACTTAGGATAGTATTCGTATAATCGCCACCGTAACATATTCACCAAGTTTTTGTTGACAAATATCGACACAAATTGTATATTATAAGTAAGGGAGCTGACAAGTTAGTCGGCTGAGAGGAGGCTGAATGCCTCGACCTGCGACCTGATTTGGATAATGCCAACGGAGGGAAATAGCGAGCCTTTACGGACACACCTTTTGTTGGTGCGTCCGTTTTATTTTTATAAAGGAGAATCCACTATGATTGGAAATTGTCTTGAAAATGTAAGAAAAACTGTACCGCTCGTACACAACATCACAAACTATGTAACAGTAAACGATGTTGCAAATGTACTTCTCGCTTGCGGTGGAAGTCCGATTATGTCTGACGAACCCGATGATGTTGCCGACATCACAAGCATTTGCGGCGGTCTTAACATCAACATCGGTACTCTCAACAAGAACTCAATTGAAGGTATGTTCATTGCAGGCAAAAAGGCTAACGAACTTTCTCACAAGGTTTTACTTGACCCTGTTGGCGCAGGTGCAAGCAAACTTCGCACAGACACAGCGGTTAAGCTTGCAAAAGAAATCAAGTTTGATGTTATCAGAGGCAATATTTCGGAAATTAAAACACTTGCACTTGGAAGCGGCACAACAAAAGGTGTTGACGCCGATGTATCGGATGCCGTAACAGAAGAAAATCTCGACAACGCAGTTGCATTTGTAAAGGATTATGCTAAGAAGGCAGGATGCGTAATTGCAATCACAGGCGCTATTGACCTCGTAAGTGACGGTGAAAAGTGCTATGTAATCCGCAACGGCCGTCCTGAGATGAGCAAAATCACAGGCACAGGCTGTCAACTTTCTGGTATGACAACGGCATTTATCGTTGCAAATCCAGACAATGTTCTTGAGGCAACTGCCGCTGCAGTTTGCACAATGGGACTTGCTGGCGAAATTGCCTTTGCAAATATGGCAGAAACAGATGGCAACTCAACATACCGTAACCGCATTATTGACGCTATCTATAATATGGATGCAGAAACACTTGAAAAAGGAGCAAAGTATGAATTGCGATAAAAAAGATTTGTTGCTCTACGCCGTAACCGACAGAGCATGGCTTGGCGGTGAAACACTTTACAGTCAGGTTGAAAAGGCTATCAAGGGCGGTGCAACATTTATTCAGTTAAGAGAAAAAAATCTTGACCAAAAGCATTTTCTCGAAGAGGCTCTCGAAATTCAGAAACTCTGCAAAAAATACAATGTTCCGTTCGTAATCAATGACAATGTTGAAATTGCAAAGGAAATTGACGCTGACGGTGTTCATGTTGGTCAGAGCGATATGGAAGCAGGCAATGTCCGTAAAATTCTCGGTGACGACAAAATCATCGGTGTTTCGGCTCAGACTGTTGAACAGGCTCTTCTCGCTCAGAAACACGGAGCAGATTATCTCGGAGTCGGAGCAGTTTTCAAAACAGGCTCAAAGGACGATGCAGACGATGTTTCACACGATGAACTTCAAAAAATCTGTGAGGCTGTTGACATTCCGGTAATCGCAATCGGCGGAATCAACTCTAAAAATGTTATGGAACTCAAAGGCAGAGGCATTGTAGGCATAGCCGTTATCAGTGCTATTTTTGCTCAGCCCGATATTACAAAGGCAACAGCAGAGCTTAAAGCACTCACCGAAAAGATGGTTGCGAATGATTAAATCCGCAATATTTGATGTTGACGGCACACTTCTCGATTCTATGAAAATATGGGATAGCGCAGGAGAGCGTTACCTCTCATCTGTCGGCAAAACAGCCGAAAGCGGACTTTCCGAAATACTCTTCAATATGAGTCTGACGGAAGGTGCGGAGTATATGAAAAAGCAGTATGCTCTCCCCTTTTCAACTGATGAAATAGTTTCGGGTGTGCTGAAAATCATTGAAGATTTTTACTTTTATGAGGTCGGTTTAAAAAACGGTGCAAAGGAAATTTTGCAGTTTTTGAAATCGAACAATATCAAAATGATTATTGCAACATCAAGCGACAAAACGCATATTAAAAAGGCATTTGAAAGGCTCGGTATTCTAAAATATTTCACGGACATTGTAACCTGTTCACAAATTGGAAAAGGCAAAACAAGTCCCGACATTTACCTTGCCTGTGCAGATAAACTCGGAACATCTCCGAGTGAAACGCTTGTATTTGAGGATGCTCTTTTTGCCGCAGAAACCGCTCACAAGGCAGGTTTCAAAACGGTGGGAGTGTATGACGAATCAAGCGACAAGGATAAAAACAGAATAAAAGCCGTTTGCGATTACTACGCAGACAGCTTTGAAAAAGCGGCAGATTGGGGGCACCACCTTTTGTCGCTGTAAAAAATTAATGCAAAGAGGAGATTAAAATGAAAACAGCATTAACAATCGCTGGCAGTGACTGCAGCGGAGGCGCCGGTATTCAAGCGGATATCAAAACTATGATAACAAACGGTGTTTATGCCATGAGCGCAATCACCGCACTTACCGCACAGAACACAACCGGCGTTACGGCAATTATGGAATCTACACCCGAATTTTTGGGTGAACAGCTTGAAAGTATCTTCACGGATATTTATCCCGATGCCGTAAAAATCGGAATGGTTTCTTCATCAAACCTTATCAAAACAATTTCGGACAAGCAGAAAAAGTATGATGCAAAAAATATTGTTGTCGATCCTGTTATGGTGGCAACAAGCGGAGCAAAACTTATCAGCGACGAGGCGGTAAGCACTCTCAAAGAGTACCTCTTCCCGCTTGCAACAGTTCTCACACCGAACATTCCCGAGGCGGAAGTTCTCTCCGAAATGAAGATTTCAAATGAAGAAGAAATGATAAAAGCCGCTGAAATAATCAGCGAAAAGTACGGTTGTGCGGTTCTCTGCAAGGGCGGACATCAAATTAACGATGCAAACGATCTGCTCTTTAAAGACGGCAACTATAAATGGTACAACGGAAAGAGAATCAATAACCCTAACACACACGGAACAGGCTGTACACTTTCAAGTGCAATAGCCGCAAACCTTGCAAAAGGCTTTGATCTTGACACTTCCGTAAAGCGTGCAAAGGATTATATTTCAGGTGCACTTGCGGCAATGCTTGACCTCGGCAAAGGCAGCGGTCCTATGAACCACGCTTTTGACATTCAGAGTAAATATACGGAGGCAGAGCAATGAAAAAACAGACAAGTGTATTTGAAAACAGTTTAATATGGTTCGGAGCGGGCGTTTCAATCGCCGAAATTCTCACGGGTACATACTTTGCTCCGTTAGGTTTTGAAAAGGGCATTTTAGCCGTAATCATCGGTCACATAATCGGATGTGCAATGCTCTTTTGTGCAGGACTTATCGGCGGTAAGTGCCGTAAGAGTTCAATGGAAACCGTAAAAATGAGCTTTGGCAACAAGGGCGGACTTCTTTTCTCTGTCCTGAATGTCATTCAGCTTGTCGGCTGGACAGCCATTATGATTTATGACGGTTCACTTTCGGTGAACAGTATTCTTAATATGGGTGACACAGGCAGATGGATTGCCTGTATCGTAATCGGCGCATTGATTGTATTGTGGATTCTTGTCGGCATTTCAAACCTCGGCAAGCTCAACACAATTGCAATGGCGGCGCTGTTCATCCTCACAATCGTTATGTGTTTCTTTATTTTCGGAAACGGTAACGGTGCAGGTGCGGCAGGCGATGACTCAATGTCATTCGGTGCGGCAGTTGAACTTTCGGTAGCAATGCCGCTTTCATGGTTGCCGCTCATCAGCGACTACACAAGAGAGGCAGAAAAGCCGTTCAAGGCAACTCTCGCAAGCACACTTGTTTACGGTGCTGTAAGCTGTTGGATGTACATAATCGGTATGAGCGCATCTATTCTTACAGGCGAAAGCGATATTGCAAAAATTATGCTTAAATCCGGCCTCAGCATTGCAGGCCTTGTAATTGTAATTCTCTCAACTGTTACAACAACTTTCCTTGACGCTTACTCGGCAGGAATTTCGAGTGAGTCGATATTCTCAAAACTCAAAGGAAAATATGTTGCCGTTGTAGTAACAATCGTAGGTGTAATCGCCGCAATTGTTTATCCTATGGATGACATCACGAATTTTCTCTACCTCATCGGTTCGGTATTTGCCCCGATGATTGCCATTCAGATTGCAGACTTTTTCATTCTCAAAAAAGACAGAGCAAACAAAGCCGTTGACATCTGCAACATCATAGTATGGCTCGCAGGTTTTGCAGCATATCGCTTCTTGCTGAATGTCGATACCATAGTCGGCAACACCTTGCCGGATATGGTTTTCACAATCATCCTCTGCATCATAGTTACCAAAATCGCAGACAAAATCACCTCAAAATCCAAAAAAGCGTAATTATAATTTTAAATTAAAATTTCAAACAAAACAGCCGATACGAAATCAATCCGTGTCGGCTGTTTAATTTGCTCATAAACAATTTAGGTATTTGCAATTTAGGCATTTACGATTTACTAAATCGTAATAAAGTTATATTTTTTATATGTTGTAAAAATATGTCACCAAAGAAAATTTCGGTATAAAAAACTGTATGAATCAAACAATATTACTGCAAATAATTTGCTGAATATGTATCAGACAAAGGGCAAAATTGTCCGAAGGGAGTTTTAAATATGAAAGCAACAGGAATCGTCAGAAGAATTGACGATCTCGGCAGAGTGGTTATACCGAAAGAAATCAGGCGGACACTTCGTATTCGTGAGGGCGACCCGCTCGAAATTTACACCGCAACAGACGGAGAGGTTATCTTCAAAAAATATTCGCCCGTTGGTGAACTTGCGGAGTTTGCATCGCAATATGCAGAGGTGCTTGCAAAAATCAGTGGAATGCCGACAATCATAACAGACCGTGACCATGTAATCGCCGCCGCAGGAGTTTCAAAGCGTGAATTTCTTGAACGCAGGGTTACAACGGTGCTTGAGGGATATATGGAAAATCGCAAAAGCTATTCGGCAACACAGCAAACGCTTGGCGACATTCAGCCGATTGAAGGCATTGAGCATTACGCCTCGGTAATCTATCCGATTATCGCCGCAGGAGATGTTTCGGGTGCGGTAATTATGCTCACAGGCGAACAGACCAAAATCCCGTCAAATGCAGAAATCAAACTCGCACAAACCGCCGCCGCATTCCTTGGCAAGCAAATGGAAGAATGATTTAAAGTAATAAATAATAGTGAAAAGGTAAAAAGTACGGTCGAGAAGATAGATGTAAAACGATACAACTAATTTTCCCGACCGTGTTTGTATAAATCAAGTACGCAACACAACACTTTACCGTAATAAGCATTTATGGTATGATTAAATCAATTAAACTGAAAGGTATGTTTCTTATGAATGGCTTTTCCGATAAGGTAAAACAAAAATTAGGTTACTATGTTTATGCCCTTGCAGACCCAAGAAATAATAAAATATTTTACATAGGCAAAGGCACTAACAACCGTGTTTTTCAACACGAAGAAAAACTCGATAGCTCAAATAAATCGAATCGTATAAAAGAAATACTCTCATCGGGTAACAAAATCAAAAAACTCATTATATCGTATGGTCTTTCGGAAAAAGAGGCTTTCGTTGCCGAATCGGCTTTGATAAATATAATGAACTACATTGACAGCCAATCACTCACTAATGTAGTTTCGGGACACCATTCAATACCTGTTATTACAGCTGAAAATTTTGAAAAAATTTACGGTGCTGAAATCCTTTCAAAAGAAGATATTTTCCACAATCTTTTAATTGTTAAAATAAATTCACTTTATAAATACGATATGTCAGACAGCCAAGTTATGGAATGTGCAAGAGGTCATTGGATAATCGACACCAAACGAGCAGAAAATTGCGACTATCTTATTGCTGTAAATCACGGACTGATTGTCGGAGTTTATGAAAATATGAAATGGTATTCTTCAGGTGTGGAAACTCCATTCTATCCACGATTGTGCAAGGAAAATCTTTCAAGGTCAAATCGTAAATACTGCACCTGTCAAGCAGTTAATAAGCCGAATATTTACATAGACAAAAACATTGCCGATTTAGTAAATATAACGCAAAATCCTGTTTCATACATAAACGGAAGAAAAAATACCGCTAAGGTGCTAAAACCATACTACGAAAAATTTATCAATAATTCTATGGATATTCGTAATTTTGAAATAAACTTCGGTAGTGATTTGGCAAAAATGGGATTTAAAATAGACACTTTCAATGATTCAAGATATGAATATGATAACAAAAACATTTTAAATATTACCGATTACAACAAACTTAAAAACATCCTTAAAAATGCAGACTACAACACAGCCACATCATTGCTGATTTCAAAATGGAGATATATCACACATTGGAGTTATATGGATTACCAGCAGGAAAAAGATTTACCATTTTTCAAAGCTGTTATAGAAAGAATATTTGAACTTTCCGAGTAGCTTCATACAAAAAATTTTACAATTGATTTATTTTGAATAATCTTCAATTTTCTAAAAAACTTGCACATACAAAAAAATAAAACTTCAATCTCTTGTCAACCGAAATTGAAGTTTTTTATTGACATAATTATTCATCAATGATAATATATAAGTAAGGAAACGGCTTTAGCTGTTTCGCATCTTAAACGAATTATTTTATGATAACCGTCTTGTGCTGCAACACAGGGCGGTTATTTCTTTATGGTGAACACAATAAAAAATGTGAATATGATTATCACAGTTATGTATTCCACACAATCACCCCCTCTCTGATAAGGGAGTCGAAACAGCCGCCACCGTTTCCTTACCAAGTAATTATAGCAAAGTATTTTAATATATTCAATATCACGAACTTAAAATCACAATATATTTTATTATTAAATCACACCACATCAATTTGGCACATTTTCATTGTGGCGAGGGCGGAGTTATGGGTTTCGGGGGTTACACCGGCACAGCAATTTGAATCGACGCTAATTTCGACGTTCGGGAAAAGTGCTTTTAAAATCAATGCATTTGACACAACACAAATGTCGGTGCAAAGTCCGACAAGCTCGATTTTCTCAAAGCTGAATTTATCCCAATGGGTGTAGCCAAATGACGGCTTGTCAATATGAATTGCATCGGTGACATCAAGTCCGTCTGCAATCTGCCAGCCGTGAGTACCTTTTACGCAATGCACAACGGGCAATTTTTTGCCTTCGGGAGTGCTTAGATAATCTTCACCGTGAGTATCCCTTGTGAAAATAATTTCGTCACCGTTTGAACGGTATTCTTCAATCTTTTTGCGGACATTCGGCACAATTTTCACAGCCTCGGCAGTACCAAGACTGCCGTCAATAAAATCATTCTGCATATCTATTACAATCAAAGTTTTCTTCATACAAATCACTCCGTTTTTAATTTTAAACTGTACATATCAAATATATCAGCTACCTCTGTCGCTGTCAATTTATTCGCAAAAAATTTGCCGTGTCACTTGATTTTCGCTGTCAGCTCAATTAAAATAGTGTTCAGAAAAACTGCAAGGAGAATGCTTATGGGACATATGTATTTCGTCAGACACGGACAGACGGTGTGGAATGTTGAAAATAAAATCTGCGGTTCAACGGACATTGACCTCACAGAAAAAGGTCACGAACAAGCTGTTGAAACGGGCAAGAAATTTCTTTCAGAGAATATAAAAGCGGATATTATCCTCTACTCCCCACTTATGAGGGCAGAAAAGACCGCAAAGCATATTTCGGAAATCACAGGAATTCCTGCAAAGGCAGAGCCGAGATTGACCGAACAGAACTTTGGCAAATATGAGGGAACTCCAAGGGACGGCGAAGAATTTCGCATTGCAAAAAGAGATTTTGTCAGCCGTTATGACGGTGGAGAGTCAATGCTCCACCTTGCACAGAGAATTTACAACCTGCTTGATGATGTAAAGGCAAGCGGAAAGGTTTGTATTTTAGTTGCACACAACGGCATTGCAAGAGTTGTCAACTCATATTTTCACGATATGACCAATGAAGAATATGCAGATTTCGGAGTTAAAAACTGTGAAATTCTGCGTTACGATTTTTGAAAATTCTAAATGTCCGCATAAAATCAAGGAGTACCACGCATTGTGATACTCCTTTTTTGTTTAAGTGTTGCTATGTGAAATCATCTTTCGTTTTTCAAATTTGTATAGCGAAAAGCCGACTATCGTTGTAATTATTTCTGTACAAGGGAACGTTAGCCAGAAGAAATCAAGTCCGATTTGAGCAAAAATAATGCCAAGCGGAACGAGCAGTACAACCGTTCTCAAAATCGTAAGCATTGAGCTTTTGAACGCAGAGCCGATTGCCTGAAAATACACGGGGTAAATCAGCGAGGTTACAAGCGGAATAAACGAAGTTCCGATTATTCTGAACGCTGTTGTGCCGATTGATATTACCGCCGCATCGCTTGAAAAAGTCATCAAAAGCTGTGTCGGTATCAGCTCAAACGCAAGCACTCCGATTAACATAATCGTTGCACCGAGCAGTACGGAATCTTTGAGAGTTTTTCTACATCTGTCAAACTTTCCTGCCCCGTAATTGTAGCTGATAACAGGCACAATGCAAGTCTGCATTGCTCCGAGAGGAATGAACACGAGCGATTGCCACTTGTAGTAAAGTCCAAGCACCGTGACCGCCTGATCCGAAAAAGTTTTCAGAATCAAATTAAGTCCGAAAATGTAGAATGTGTACGCTGACTGCATCAAAATGTTCGGGAATCCAAGGTGATAAATTCGTTTTATGTAGTGTAGAAATTTTGAAAGCTCAGGCGGCCTTTTCAAGCCTTTGAACATTACAATCACTGCGGCTGTGCTTTGTCCGATTACCGTTGCAATTGCCGCACCTGCAATTCCCATTTTCGGGATAAAACCGAACCCGAAAATCATAATCGGGTCAAGAATTATATTCACAATCGCACCGATAATCTGGGCAACCATCGGGATTTTCATATTACCGGTTGCCTGCAAAATTTTCGTCCACACGCTCTCGAAAAATATTCCGAAACTGCACACACAAACAATTCTTCCGTAAATCACAACCTCTTGTGCAATCTGTTTTGTTTCGGTTGAAATATCCGCATAAAACGGCATAATGAACCAGCAAATCACCGCAAAAACAAGCCATATCGCACACGCAAGAGGTGTTCCGACACCTGCCGTTTCATCACTCTTTTTACTGTCGCCAACGCCGAGAAAATGCGACATCAGCGTATTGATTCCGACTCCTGTACCAACCGCAAGGGCAATCATCAAAAGTTGCAACGGATATATTATAGAAAGCGCCGTGAGGCCCGACTCCGAGTAACTGCCGACAAAATAGCTGTCAATCAGGTTGTAAAGTGCCTGAATCAGCTGTGCGAGCATTACGGGCGGCGAAAGCCTTAATAAAATGCTCATAATTTTGTCTTTGCCAAAATCGGGTTCACGCTTTGAAGTTTTTCGCATTATTTGCATTAAAAGTCCCTCCGGACAAAAAATAATGCCCACTAAAGGCACAATCAATCATATCACAAACACAGACAAATTTCTACGGCAAATTACAATTTATAAGCAAAAAATCCGCAATCTTTCGATTACGGACTTTTAACGCTCAACAGCGAAAATATATTTTTGAAGTTTCTGCTTTTTGACTTTCCAGTCGGGCATAAATACGGTCATTGCCGAGTGAAATTCTTTTGAATGATTCGGATGCAGAAAATGCGTAAATTCGTGAACAGCAACATATTCAACGCAATCAATCGGAACAAAAAACAAAGCTGTGCTAAAGGTTACGATCTTTTTAGTCGGCATACAACTGCCCCACCGTGACACCATTTTGCGAATTCTGATTTCAGGAAAATCAACACCGTAATTTTGGAATGTGGGGTAAATTCCGCTGCAGATTTCATTTAAAACATTCATCAAAGTTTTGCGTTTATAGCTTTCAAATGTTTTCATTTTGAGGGCAATGTCATCGGGATTTTTTACATAGATTGTTATGTTATTTTCATCAGATTCAACATAGTTTTTGTCCGACTGCACAACTTTTAAAGCTTTGATTTGTCCAAAAACACAAAGCTTTTCACCGCTCTTGTATTCAGACAAATTGTAAACAGGATTGATGTTTCTGATTTTTTCATACTTAGCACGGGCATTTTGAATAAAGTCATAATTGGAAGTTATAAAGTTCTCAATCTGCCCAACCGACACATAGCGGTTCGCCGAAACATACACACTCCCGTCAGTCCTGACACGCAGATTGACATTCTTAACCCTCTTCCGCTCCAACTCATATTCAAGAACTTCGCCGTCAATCATAATCTGCCTTTTCATTACCTTCTCCAAACATTTTGATATCTTATAATATTTGATAATAATATTCTAATATCTCCGCCCCACTTTTGCAATATGCAAGCAGATTTTTGTGTTTGGAACAGATAGCAAAATAGTTTAACCCACACCCTTCCCTGCCGAAGGTGACAATATGTTACTTGTCCTTTTTGTGGCAAAAAAATTTTTCAATCCACACCCTCCTTGCGGAAGGTGACAAGGTCAGGGTAAGTCTACAAAAATTTATGTTATATTTCAACCCACATCTTCCTTGCGGAAGGCGACCAAGCTAAAAGGGGACAGTAATAGCATAATACATCAATTTCAATCCACACCTTCCGTGTGTAAGGTAACGTGGATATGGGATAGATTATCTAAGTACAATAAAAACATTTCAATCCGCACCTTCCGTGTGGAAGGTGACCTTGGATGGGATTACGCTCATTGGGGAGATTATAGAATTTCAATCCACACCTTCCGCGTGGAAGGTGACATCATATTGCTTCCGTCACGGTTTTGCCATTTGGTATTTCAATCCACACCTTCCTTGCGGAAGGTGACACATTAAAGCGACGCTTGCCGAGATGACTACACAATTTCAATCCACACCTTCCTTGCGGAAGGTGACATTAACATAAATGCCATAAACGGTGATATATTGATATTTTAATCCATAGTTTCTGTACAAAAACAACAAACAGAGACAGCCGACGGATCCGCAACAGATAACAAATGTATCTGATTCCAGGCCAAGGTCTGATACTGTCTCTGTAAATAGCATAGCCTATTTATTTTTATATATCAATATATAGGATAAAAAGTTTAACACACATTGCAATATGCATCTCATATGTAGAGATGATATTTAATTATAAGTATTCTACCTAAGGAAATAGCTATTTCTTTTTATGTTTATGAATTGCATATGCAACTGCACCTGTTGCGGCGGCACCGGCTACTACTCCGGCACCTGCGGCTGCAACTGAATTTCCTGAATCGGCGGCACTTTGAACAGCTTCGGTAGTTGCTTGAATAGCTGTGCTATTTTCAATTGTTGTGTCGGGTACAGTTGTAGGGGCGGTTGTAGGCAACGGCTTAGTAGTTGGCGGAACAGTCACTTTATGTGTAGTAGGTGGTATTGTCGGTTTATGTGTAGTCGGAGGATCGGTTACTACATTACTGTGTGACGCATGAGAGCTATGTTCAGTTGCTATGTTAGAATGTGAGGCATGAGAAGCGTGAGAATTATGCTCAGTAGCAACATTTGAATGTGAACTGTGACTGCTGTGCGAATCATGTGACGAATGGCTTTTAGCAGAAGTATGCGACACATGAGAACGATGATAAGAAGTTGATGAATGTGAGGAATGTGAACTGTGAGAAGAATGTGCGGCCTGAGCATTTATTCCTGCAATTATACTTAACAAAATCACCATTGAACCAACTGCAAGTATCTTGTTTCTTGTTATATTACCCTCTTCATCATTGATAAAAATGATTATCTCTTTCTTAACCTTTGGAAACATATCATTTTCCATAAATTTACACCTACCATTTCTCTATTATTGATTTTTCTTTTTCATTTTGGAGTGCGGAGAAAATCCTATCAAGAATCCCTCTATATATTTTACATCTGTAAGAATTAGGCTCTCTGCTAAATATATTTTTATTTAATGCCAAATTTGTTACAGGACAAGTTCCGCAATAGGGGCTGTAAACGCAATCATGACAAGTTGGAAGTGATTCGAGTACACTTGAAATACAAGCGGCTTTACAGTTATTGCAATTTATAAGTTCATCATATGTATTGTCATACACATTACCGAGTTTAAAGGAATCGTCTCCCATTTCAGCAAGCATTCTTCCCTCATCACAAGTATAGACATTGCCGTCATAATAATAAGCAATCTGACCGATACCTGCTCCGCATGGAGAACGCAGCTCCATATAATTCACGGGATAACTGTGCAGAATCTTAGACAAAAAAATTGTTGCATGACCTTCACTGATTTCTGTCCCATTCATATTGAGTTGCAAAATATAATCAAAAGCTTTGTTGTAAAATTCTATAAATTCTTCGGCAGAATATCCGACAAGATTCCAGTCTTTATTTGCACACCCCAAAGGAGTAAGCGGTCGTATGAAAACGCTTTTTAAACCCATTGAAATATATTCGTCAATTATTTCTTTATAAAACGGCAGACTGTTGGAGGTCGTAGTTTGAATTGCACCAAACTTTATATCATTAAGTTTTAATTGTTCAATAGATTGTTTTACATCAGAATATGAACCTTTGCCATTGCGATAACATCTGTTCATATTATGCACAAGCTCATTGCCATCAATTGAAGTTGATATGCCTACACTGTATTTTTTTATAAAATCAATAATTTCCTGAGTTATAAGCGTGAGGTTTGTCACGATGTTATATGTGATATTCTTTGATTTTTTCTTTGACTCTGTATATTCTACGATATGTTTAATAACAGAAAAATTAGCAAGAGGTTCACCACCCTGAAATTCAAACGAAAGGTTATCGTTTGGTGAAGTCAAAGCTATATCCACGGCTCTTTCTGCAGTCTCTTCTGTCATAAACCCGTTAGGTATTTCGTTACCGTTTTGAGCCTGACAATATACACATTTTAAATTACAACTGTTAGTGACAACAAAAATGTGCAATCCGGTTGACGAGAAAAGATAATTTTTACTGTCTCGAAAATACGGTTTTACTCTTTCGGCGAATCCTCTCGGAGAACCATCGTAGCAAAACATATTTTCCTCTGCAGATTTTCCAAAGTCTGAATTCATATCGACTTGATTATTTATCAGAGAGAAAAGTTCTTTTTTATCCGCAAACAAATATCTTCCTAAATCATTTGTAATAAGATATTCATTATTAAATTTTTTAAAATTAAAATAGTTAATCATATTCTTATTTTCCTAACGGTATGATGTCATCCTTTGAAAGTCTTACAGTGCCTGCAAACATTCCGCCGCATGCGTCTTTTTGATAACATTTTTCGCATTGTTCTACATATCTGATTTTATAATCGCTAATGCTTTTTTCACAAAGACTTCTGTACATTTTATCAACAGCACAAAGAGGAAAATTATATAATCCCACATCAATGCCCGCACCAATCAATAAATCAATCGCTTTCTTTGATGCTTTGAAAGCATCGGGATAGCTTATCCATACTCTGTTTTTATTTTTTGCCGCATTGCCTGTCATTTCAAGCCCTATAAATTTTACGCACTCAACACCTAAGAAGTTGTCAGTAATGAGTTTAGCTATATCGGTTATGAAGTCTGCGTTTAATCTGCTTACAACTATACGAAGTTCAATTTTTGCACCGATTGACAACAAATTTGACAAGCCGTTGAATGTTTGAATAAAACTTCCTTTAGCCTGAGTAATGCTGTCGTGAGTTTCGCTGTTATACCCATGGATAGGTATGCCTAATTTGAGAGCATGAGGACAAGTTTGTTTAAATAAATTAAGGTATTCTTTATTGCTGAAGATTCTGCCGTTTGTGAGTAACAAATACGAAGTGTTCGGCAAATTATCTTTAAGAAAAGCAAGCAAGTCAAAAATACTTTTGCCTATCAAAAACGGTTCTCCGCCCGTAATTGTTATGTGACACACATCGTCCGGAAAATATTTTGCTATTCTTATAAGTTCATCACCGTAATAATTCTCGCCGTTTTTTCGTATAGACTCAGCAGTCGGACACATAACGCAATTTGAATTACATCTGTTTGTAACGAGTATTGCATTATCAAGTGAAGCATTATTAAAGTATTTATAGGCATTGCCTCGGCTGTCAACCTGAAAAACATCATAATCGGTACACGAACTAAATCTTTGCGTTTCTTCTTCCGACAAATTGAGAGTAATATTTTCGGGGTATATGGTAATACTTCTATTGCTCAAAAGTCCCGTATTCAAGTCTTTTCCCAACAAGTAATCTTTTACACCATCACTCTTAGCAAATGAAAATATTCTTGGCTTTCCGTCATAGTCTTTAATTTTTATAATCAATTTAGCATTACTCCCACAATGATATATGTTACTATTCCGAGTGAAATAAATATAGCAAACGGTATTTTTCGTACTATTTTAACCGTTTTGCTTCCATACTTTGACTTTTCCCATCGATGAATACTTTCACATTCACTTTCAGATATTCTATCGCTTATGTTTTCATGTGATATATCGGGCAGACCTTTTACTCTTGAATTCAAAAACAGCATTGAAGTTTCAGTAGAAATAATCATACCTGCTTTAACATCAGAAGTATTAATGTATTCATAGTTGTATTCGCTGATAAAAAGTTTCATAAGCATAACTATAAATACAAGTCCGAAATTAACAAGATACATAATTCCAAACGATTGTCTGAGACACATAAATATAACTGCCAAAGCCAACGCTATCGGCAGAATTATTCTTTTATCAAGACGCTTCAATGAATTCAACAAAATAACAAGCGATACATTTATTGCTAACAGCACAAATATGTAATGCATAAAGAACTCAGCGAAAAAGTATAAAAGTATATTGTCAATTGCTATTATGCAACAAACGGACGATATGTAATTTAACGCAAACAGCTTCATACCGGACTTAACTTTGGCTATATCAGCGATTTTTTTCTGTTTGATACCGCAATATATAGAGTCAAAAATAAGGAATATGTAACTGAAGGCAAAAGCAAGTGCAATTGCAAAAATTATAGAAAAATTCAGAAAATAAAATTTGGAGTATAATTCTACCGGTGCTAAAATTGAAAGCACGATCAAAAGCTTGCAATCGCCTGCCGCCCAAATATTTGCTATGTATAAGATAACAGATATTGCCAGAGAGGTTAAAATACTAATTAGAGAATCAAGGAGTGTTTCAGCTCCGAAAAACAGAAACTGCAAAACAAGCAAAACAATTCCAAGCAAAAAAAACGGCAATAAATAAATATTCTTTACGTATCCGAATTTTATATCAGTATAAGACGAACCTATACATAACATAATGATGAAAACAACTTTTAATACGGTTAAAATGTTCATTTATATCACATTCATTAGATCAATAATGTAGTTAGAAAATTCGCAGGCAGTTAAGTTTATGTCCGGTTTTGAGGTTAACACTCTGCAAATTATTTTGTTGCCGCATTTCTCAGGAATAATTTCTGCAATATCAGAAAAATCTTCAATGGCTTTTTCAATACACTTTTGATCATATAAATTCAAGTCAAATTCAATTATTTTCATTGTTTTCAAACCAATCTGTAAGGATTTCATCAGCGTTAAAATTGCTTGTTTGCGTCTTAGGTTCTTCATCATCAATTATTGTAGATGCCATAGCTCGTGCAACCATAATTTTTCTGATATCAGCGGTTTCCAAATATACTTTATGCCGCATTGTTTGAAAAATCATTTCATTGTCAAACTCTTTTTCTGATACAGTATTCCCCTCTTTTATGACAAAATCAACGATATATTCATTTTCTGTTTGACTAAGATGTATATATGCCTTGTCGGTAAAGTTAAATGCAGCTTTTAATAAAGCCTCTTTACTATATAAATTTCGATCATATTTTAACAACATAAAATGCCTTCTTTACTTATCTACTACATTATTCTATCATATTTTTAAAAATCACTCAATTATAAATAGTTCTAATTTATCACTTATTCTTTTATGCATTTTGCTAAAAAAGCCCCCTAAACCTGAATTATGTCGAGGTTTAGAAGGCTTTTAGTGCTATCAGTTATAAGTTTATTTTTTATTTCATTATCAGTCTTTCTATTGATGTTTTGTTAGCCAAACCGTCAAATGTGTATATACAGAGGCCCTAAAAACCTCCGTAACTAACTAAGATTTATAAACGAAAAATCAGCTCAGAGCTTTATAAACAGAATTGTATATGTCGCTTTTGACAAGATTAACAGACGATACATTCGGATTTGAACCATCGCCAAAATCGCCGTCATATGAAACTACATACAAACCGTCTGCTGCACATTGCAATGTATGATATGTATTTGGTTTAAGGGATTTAATCGGCAGGAAATCCTCATCACTGCGGTTGAGCAGAAAAGAACTTGACATACAGTTAAATTCAAACGCTAATGAATCAAAATTTAACGATGGATCTAATGACTGAACATCAGAGAAAGTCTTAGCTTTGAGAAGTTCGTCAGTATCAATTGAGTCTGCAAAACATAAGCAACCGCATACTTCGGACGGATAATCTTTGTATATATCGAAAATCAAAACTAAATAGATGTTATCATATTGAAGTATGCTATAAGCGTATTTAGACTTCTTGCCCTCAAATTCAGCGGTAACCTCTTTATAAGGAAGTTCTTCATCAAAACACGCATTGATATTGTAATAAAAATTTCTTATATCATTGCGCATTCCCTCTCCTGTTGATAACAAGCTATAAACTTCGTCTGCCTTATCTTCGTCAAGTTTTATAATTGATTCTTTTGAAAGTTTCTCAATGATCGCACTCTTTGTCGGTTCTGTGCACTTATCCGCATCAACATTACCGCTGCAACCCACCGCACAGAACAATATTGACACAACACAAAGTATTAAAGAAATCAGTTTTTTCATTTTATCCTCCTCATCGTTTTGATAGTTACGCCGCCGTTTCATTTTCATTATAACCATATACAAATGTGAATGCAACACAGTATGTGGTTTCGTCACTATTTTAGGCCCTTATTGACAAACTTGCCTGCCGATTTTTGGAAGTATTAACACTTAATTTCTTATAGTGCATTTCAGGAGTGTTGTCGCTTTTGTAATAAATGTTGAGTGCAATGCCGAATGTTGTGGGAGGTGACATGAAATAGTATGGATAGACCGAAGAAACCGCAAAATTCAATCCACACCTTCCGTGTGGAAGGTGACGGTTTTCGCCCTCAATTGCTCTGACAACGCCAACTATTTCAATCCACACCTTCCGT
>CACXEX010000105.1 GCA_902766775.1 uncultured Ruminococcus sp.
ACTTTGCACATACTCTTAACAACACAGTTGTTGCACCTCCGAGAATGCTCATTGCTTTTCTTGAAAACAACCTTAACGAGGACGGCACAGTAAGAATTCCTGAGGCACTTCGTCCTTATATGGGCGGTATGGAAGTTATCAAATAATCAACATACAGTGTTCACTAAATATTCAGCAAACAATCGCAAAGTTTAAAACAAAATTGTATTGACAGTATGTCATACAGATGGTATAATTTACCTTGTTAAAATCCCTTGATAGGGGCAATGGAGGTAATTATTATGAAACAGAGAAGTGTAGGTATCGCAATTCTTCTTACACTCGTAACTTGCGGTATTTATGGCATTTACTGGCTTATTATGCTTAATGACGAAACAAACTATGTTTCAGGTCATCAGCAGGACGGCACATCTGGCGGAATTGTATTTTTGCTCACACTCGTAACTTGCGGTATTTATGGTTATTACTGGTGCTACAAGCAGGGCGAAAGACTCAACGAGGCAAAGATGCAGAGAGGTATTATGGTTGATTCAAGTGCGTCAATACTTTATCTTGTACTTGCAATCTTCGGTCTTAGCATTATTTCTTATGCTCTTATGCAGAGCGAGCTTAACAAGATGCTCCCTCCACAGTAATCTATGAAAAAAAGATTGTTAAAATTTTCAACGGCTGCGATTATTTTAGTCGCAGCCGGTGTTTTATATTATTTTATTGTATCGTTTACCGGTTTTGCAATTCCGTGTGTTTTCCGCAAGATAACGGGACTTTATTGCCCAGGCTGCGGTGTTACGGGAATGTTGACCCATATTGCAAGGCTTGATTTTAAAGGTGCGTTTGAGTGCAATCAGGTTTTATTTGTAATTTCGCCGTTTATTCTATACCTTCTCGGAAAAATGCTTTATGGCTACATAAGATACGGCAGACTTACTCTGAAAAAATTCGACACGGTTCTCACATTTGTGTTGATAGGGATATTGCTCGTTTTCGGAGTTGTGAGAAATCTTCCGCCGTTTGACTTTTTAAGGCCATATGGATAAAATGTTGAAAAACTTCTGAAAATAAGAAATCCCCGAACATTTTTGTGTTCGGGGATTGTTATTGTAATGTTGAAAACTTTATTCAATTTTGCTACGGTATTCACTCACGGTTTTGCCTGTCCATATTGCAAAAGCCCTTAAAAATGAGCCGATTTCACGGTAACCGAGAAGAAAAGCAATGTCCTCGGCGGTCATATCCGTGTTTGCAAGGTATGTTTTTGCAAGAAGTTCCCTTGTGTGATTGAGCTGTTTCTGAAAATTTGTATCTTCTTCCTGCAATTTTCTTTGAATAGTACGCTTGCTGTAACCAAGCTTTTTAGCCACATCATCAAGCGTACATTCTCCGCTCGGCAACAATTCCATCAAGGCACTGCGCACTCTTGCGGCATAGGTATCACCGGTTTCCATCATAGAAAGACGGCGGCTCAATTCGGGTTCAAAAAATTCCCACATTGATTCATTGTGGCTGATGAACGGAATTATTGCATCGGACTTTGTAAAAACAAGGCTGTTTTTGTCAGAAACAGTAATCTGAGTTCCAATAAAATCTGCATATGCATTGTTAGCCATTTGGTGAGTTGCAGTAGCCGAAACAGGGGAGATGTCCATTTTTGTTGCTTTGCGGATAAGTCGTGTGATAAAAACAAATTCTATGCCGATTAATATTTCGGGCAACTGCAGTTCTTTATCGGCTGACAGAATTTCCACAATAACTTCATCGTCGGTTTCCTCAATGTGATAAAGCAACGCTCCGATTAACGGCTTGTATTGTGCCAACCGCTTTAAACAGGCAAGTGCGTTTTTACTGCAATATGCCGCAAAAACAGGCGGTAAAAATGTTTCAATTCCGTCAGATGATGCAAGCTTAATTGGAATTTGCTCATCTTCACAAAGGCTGTCTATTGCCTGCATAAAACGAAAATATTCCTCGGTACTAAGACACGGAGATTGCCTTGAAAACAAATCTTCGGGTAACTCGGCTTTTTTGAGAATTTCTTCAACAGACAAACCCATTCTTGTGAGATATGCTCCGTAGTTCTTGTCTACTAAAAAGTGTTTCAAGGTATCACTCCTGTTCAAAATAATGTTAACTGAAATGCTTAATTACAAAGTCAAAGATTCTGTCACCAAAAAGTTTGTGCGTCAGAACCATAGGCTTTGCAGCAAAACCTATAAGATAGCGTGTGCGTGGTCTGCGTTTTGTAACCGCTTTGCATACGGTTTTTGCAATGAGTTCGGGCTTTGAAAGCATATTTCCGCTGTAATTCTTAATCATACCGTCAGCCGCTTTATTTGCCGCTTCGGCATATGCTCCGTTTGACGAGGTCTTTTTCAGATTTTTTGCGGCAATAATCCCCCAGTCGGTTTTGATTCCGCCCGGCTCTACTACAACAACATCAATTCCGAACGGCTTTAATTCCATACGAAGACAGTCCGAAAGTCCTTCAACAGCATATTTTGTTGCGTGATACCAACCGCCGAATTTTGTCCAAATTTTACCGCCCATGGAAGAAATGTTAATTATTTTTCCGTAGTGGTTTTCGCGCATAGCGGGTGTAACAAGCTGAATAAGCCTTGCCATTCCGAACAGGTTTACATCAAACTGTCGTTTTACTTCGCTGATAGGAACATCTTCAATTGCACCGTAAGAACCATAACCTGCATTGTTTACAAGAATATCTATGCTTTTTTCTTTTGCAAGAATGGTGTTTACGCAATACTGAATTGATTCGTCTTTTGTGAGGTCGAGTTCAATCGGAATAATACCGTCTTTTTCTAACTCTGACATCTTTTCAACTCGCCTTGCGGCGGCATAAACTTTGAATCCGCTTGCCTTGAGTTCTCTTGCAATCGACATTCCTATTCCGCTTGACGCTCCTGTGACCAATGCTGTTTTTGCCATAATATAACCTCCGTTTTTCGTTGTGGTTATATTATAGATAAAAAGTGTGCCGATAAGAATATCATAAGATGCCGTTGTAAGTGCAAATCACGCCATTAGTATTTAATTCATTATAACTAAAAATCTATTTGTATTCAAATAAAAACGGCATAATCTCAATGTTGAAATTATGCCGTTACTTATGTTTAATGGCTCTATAATAAAAGTTGGGGTAAGAACAAAAAGAGCCTACAAAAATAAAAGTAAAAAAGTAGAGCATATTTGTAAAAAACCTTTA
>CACXEX010000106.1 GCA_902766775.1 uncultured Ruminococcus sp.
CAGGTAACAGGACTTGAACCTGCATGAAATTGCTTTCACATGGACCTGAACCATGCGCGTCTGCCAATTCCGCCATACCTGCTTATTAAATTGAAAATTTAAAATGGAAAGTTGAAAATTTTATCAATCTACTTTTGCCAAATCAATTCAATATCCCTTAATTTTTACACGGTAGGGAACCGAGGTGGAGCTTACTTTCAGATAAATCTTACTCTTCAACTGATTCCGCGACAGCACTCAAAATGTGCTATACTATTATAACAGACCGACAGGTAAGTGTCAAGCAGCATTTACTTTATCGGTCTGTTTTTATATTTATTCGTTAGAATTGGGTTTGCGAATTTTAAAACCGTCATATTTGCCGATGTCGCAGAGGGCGATTTCGTGGCAACCCATTCTTGTTGAGAGCGGTGCAAGCTCCATATAGTCACCGTAGAGGAAATTCAGGTACTTGTCATACTCCTTTGGCACAGGGAACTTGTAACCTTCAAAATCAGCATAAGTAACATCGTCAAGATACTCCTTTGGAAAAGCGCCGTTGTAAATATTTCTGCCCATTCCGTCATAGAGATATTTGGCATTCTTTTTGTTTTTAAAGAATTTTAAAGTGCAAACTTCAAGCCACATACTGAATCTGAGCGGAAATATTTTCTTGCAGAAATTCGTTACAATGCTCTGAATTCTACTGCCGTTTTCAGCTTTTCGATTGTTCCATTTATTGAACACAAGCGCTCTTGTGAACAGGGTCATTGCCATATGAATTTTTCGTCCGATTGCTGAATTGGCTGTGTTATCGTGACAGAAAATATCAAACGCAATTCCGTTGTGCATTGCGTGGTGGTCTTTGGCAAAGCTGGTTGCAAAGAAAGTGTCGTCAAGTCTGACTTTGGCAAATTCGTAGAAACAAGCCTTGTCGGTGTGGTATGACTGAAAAGTCATATTGCTCGGAAGTTCCTTTGGCGCAATTTCGCAAAAGCGGTCAAAATCTTCTCGCAACATCATAATGTCAGCGTCATCATCCCACGGAATGAATCCTTTGTGACGGATTGCACCGAGGAGTGTTCCACCACCGAGAAAATATTTTATATTATGCTTTCTGCAAATCCTGTCGGTTTCAAGCAGAAATGCAAGCTGAATTTCGTGAATGGAGTCAAGTCTGCGTTCGTGTGAGTGGGGAATACGCAAAACTTTTTCGGACTTCATCTTGTCCATTATGCAGATTTTCAGCATAGTTTCAAGGTCAATATCGGGAGTACATTCGTTTATGGAAATCTTGTTTGAATTAATTGCACAGCCGTCAAGTTCCGTGAAACTGCCCGACTCAATTGTACAGCGACTGCCATAGATATCGTTAAGAACAGCCGCAATCATAATCAGCGATGCGTTGCAGTTTTTGCCGCCGACATTATAAACGGCATTTTCTTCAAGCGTTGTCATTGCAAACACAATCGCTTTGAGAACATCGTTGATATAAACAAAAGTATAGCGGTCCCTCGTTGCCGGAACAACTGTGTCACGGCGGTTGGCTATATCGTCAAAAACAGGATCAAGCACGCTTGTAAAGTTGCTTGACGCTCCTAAAATTATGCCTGTTCTGAGCGTTGTAACGGTTGATTCGGTGTTCTTCAAAACTGAGTGCAGAGTGGTTTCTCTCGTTCTCATAAGCTGACCTGCAAGAGATGAGGTAGAGGTTGTGTCGAGTTCTGCATACTCGTTTTCGGAATAAACTCTGTGCGGCTTGGCTTTGCCGTAAATTCTGCTGTCGTTCACAACGACAACCTTTGCATTTGTGGCTTTTGCAATTTTGGCACAGGCGTTTATTTCGGCAATGCCGTCAATCATAACCTGCGGATTGTTGTCAATATGCTCGCCGCAAAATCCTGTTGTTATCACATAATCTGCTTTTGAAATTTCTAATACAGAATTGTAATCGACAAAGGCAAAATCATCTCTCAACAAGAGTTCGCTGTGGTATGATGCCATTGCGTGGCGTGATTTGCCGAGGAGGATAATTTTTATTCCGAGCTTTTTAGCCTCGTTATTGTACAAAAAGGCATAGCAAAGACACCTTGCAAGTTCACCGCCCAAAATGACGATAGTCTTGTTCTTAAGCTTTGCAAGGGTTTCTTTTTCAACACCGGGCATTGCCGCCCTGTCAGCCTCAAATTCGTTTAAAAGATCTTTAATACGCATTACTTTATCCTTCGCAATTCTGCACGCAGTTCTGTTGCTCTTATACTGCGTTTAATTCCGTCTTTAAGTGTAATTTTCGGTTCAAAACCGAGTGACTTTATTTTATCGTTACACAAAACATACGGTGTAGGGGACGACGGAGAAAATTCGGGCACTTCTTCATCTTCCCTGTGAACAAACACTACGGAAAGATTCTTTTCGGGAATTGCCGACTCCACAAGCTGAGCAAATTCTCTTATTGTCACGCTTGCGTTATCGTTTGAAATGTTGTATGCCTCACCGCTTTTTCCGCCAAACAAAATATCAATCAAAGCCGAAACCGTGTCAGTAACATAGCAAAAGCTGAATTTATCGCCGCCGTTGTCAGTAAGCATAATGCTCTGATTTTTTGCCGCATTTACAATCAGCTTTGCCCATTTTCTTTCATCGCTCATTCTGACACCGCCGAGTGTGGGGCAGGGACGGGCGATTTTTATATTCATATCAAACTTGTCCGCATAACATACGGCAAGCGTTTCAGCAGAACGCATACTCTGTGCATATGCACTGCCTGAATTGGCGGGGTTAAGGTAGCCGAGGTCGCTTTCGGAAATTGTATTTTTACCGCTGAAAACTTCGCCGTAAACCATATATGACGATACGAGCAGAACAGAATCGGCAATTGATTTTTTGGCGTATTCAAGCACATTTGCAAAACCCAAAATATTAGTATCTGCAACTTCGGGGTTACCGCAATCTTCCTCAGATACCTCACACGGGTGGTCGCAATGGATAACAAAATCGGCTCTTTCAATTTCGGGAAAGTCCTTTGAATTTCCGACTTCAACAACAAAATCTTTGCGAAGGGTAAGACCTCCAAACTGCTTTTCAGCATCTTGACTGCTCTTTGCAAGCGTGATAACTCTTGTATTGTTGCCGTAAATATCGTTTGATTCAAGCAATGAGCAGATAAGATAATGCGAAATAAGATTATTACAGTTTGTTACGAAAACAGTTTTGTTCTTAAACTGCTGTAAGTTTATTTGGTTGTCTGCAATCATTTTAATGTCCTCAAAAATTTCTTGGGGCATATTATTTTTTACAGTGCAGTCCATATGGGTGTACCTCTTATTACCTATATAAAGTACAAAAGCCCCGCAATCGTGGAGCCTTTGCTGTATTCCTTACGGAATTATTTTTTCTTTTTTGATTCCTCATAAATTCTGAGGGTTTCGTCTGTCGGACCGTCAAACATAATTGTTCCCTTTTTAAGGAAGATTGAACGCTCGCAAATTTCTTTAACCGATGCGGCATTGTGGCTTACATAAAGCACGGTTACACCGCTTTCGATAATCTCTTTGATTTTATTTTTACATTTCTTTTTAAATGTTGCGTCACCAACGGAGAGCGCCTCATCGACAACAAGAACATCGGGTTCAATGTTGACATTGATAGCAAAACCGAGGCGCATTTTCATACCGCTTGAGTATGTTCTTACAGGCTGGTCAATGTAATCGCCAAGCTCTGCAAAGTCGATAATTCTCTCTTCGATCTGCTTAATATAGCTGTCTTCAAGGCCGAGAACATAACCCTTGAGGTAGATGTTTTCTCTGCCTGTCATTTCCATAGAAAAGCCTGCCGTAAGTTCAAGCAATGCGGCAACCTTGCCGTTTACGGTGATTTCACCCTCGTCGGGGAATGCAACGCCTGTAATCATCTTAAGAAGAGTTGACTTGCCTGCACCGTTGTCGCCAACAATACCCACGGATTCGCCACGGTTGATTATCATAGAAACATTGTTAAGAGCCTTGTTTGTTTTGGCATGCTTCGGCTTAAAGAAAAGAGCCTTAAATCTTGCCTTGTCGTCCTTATAGAGAGTGTAAGTTTTGCTGACATTTTTAAAGGTAATAATTGGTTCTGCAGTTTTTGTTTCAGCCATAATATTACCTCCTTAAAGTACATCAGGAAGTTTTTTCCTGAGTCTGTTGTAGTTGAAAATACCAAGAGCAAAAACGGCAACAAATTCAATTGCAAACACAAGACATTCTGACTTGTTTGCGTAGAACGGTCTGTTGTAGAGAAAACAGTTACGATAGCCGTTTACGAAGAAGTTAATCGGATTGATAAGCATAAGCTTGTTGAGGAACGGCGAATCAAAGCCGTAGGAGTTGTACATAATACCCGATAACCAGAAAATACCTGACATAATAGAAACGATCAGGCTTTCAAAGTCCTTACTGAACGCAGACATCGGAGCAGTTGACCATGTAAGCGCCAAGAAGAATATAAACATCAGCGGACAGTACAGGAAAAATTGCAGGTTATACCAGCTTGGTCCGATTGTGATGAGCACATATGCGTACATAAACACCATAAGAATGAGGTGAACAAAAAGTCTTGAAACCTCGGTGTAAGTAAGAATGGTTGAAACAGGGAACTTAACCTTTGTGATGAATTGTCGGTTAATTCTCAGTTCCTTTGCACCTTGTGTTATGCTGTCCTGAATAAAGAACCACGGAATGATACCGATGAACATAAATGTGAAGAAGTCAACTGAAAACGGCTGTGCTCCGCCAATGTCAAGGTGAAGCGTTTTAAGCTGTTTGATACCGCATGAAAATGCGAACCAGTAAACAAAAATTGTGAATGCAGGCTTTACAACCGCCCAGAGAGGGCCGATTACAGCACCCTTGTAGGTCTTGATAAGTTCATTTTTGGCAAGGAGCAAAATCTGCTTTCCAAAGCCACGGTGTTCTTTAAAGATTGTAAACAATGATTATACCATCCTATCTCTTTTGTAATGCACAGGCACCTGCCTGCAAGGTAAAAAAATCGAAAAATGTATTATGCACTCTTTAACAGTATATATTATATTACTTTTTCCTAATTTGTCAATCAAAACAGAACAATTGAAATCTATTTGTAAGATTGTCTGAATTCCCATTAATTCTATGTATTTCAGCCTCTCAAAGGCAGATATGACAACCTGTCACGGAAACTTTTTGAAATTACGGAATAATATTCCAAATAGAACATAAAATAAAAAGGCAGTGCTAAAAACGGACTGCTTAAACACAACGACATTTCCTTTGAATTTGAAAATACAAAATACATTAAAGGAGTAAAACAAATGAAGAAAATCATCCGAAGAGTGACGGCAACAGCGATTGCGACTATGCTTGCAGGCTCTGCCGTTTTAACATCGTTTGCGGCTGAAAACGATGTTGAAAAAACGAACAGCGGTATGAAGAACGGCTATCTTCGCATTGCCTGTGACAACAGCACGGGCGCTATCCGACTGTGGACAACCGGAGGAGACCCCGACAATCCGAATGATAACAACAAAAAACTTTTGTACGAAAGAAATATACCAAAGTTTGGAAAGTATTCAACGAGTATGACTGCATTATCACTTGACGGCAGAGAGTTTTTTTACAGTTCGGCAAACTGGCAGACAAATCTTGCAACAAAAAGCATTGATTCAACAATGACCAAGAACAATGTCAGCATTGCTCAAAGCTACAAGTTTGTAAAAAGCACATCAACCGACAGGGAAGACCTTGTTGAAATTTCCTATACTGTAAAGAATAACAGCAGTGTGTCAAAAAAATTCGGTATAAGAATTATGATTGATACAATGCTCGGTAATAATGACGAGGCACCGTTCAGAATACCCGGAACAGGGGCTGTAACCAAGGAAAAACAGTATAACGGCGATGATATTCCTGCTTACTATCAGGCTTTTGACGACCTTGCAAATCCGACCGTTGTTTCATACGGCTGTTTTGACAAAACATCTCAGAACAAACCCGATTATGTTCAGTTTGCTTATTGGGAAAAGCAGAACAATGATAATCTCGAAAACAGGGTTGATGAAAATTCACCCATCGGCGACAGCTCCGTAAACTCAATATGGAAAGTCAAAACACTTGCGGCAGGCGAAAAAAAGGTTTACAAGATGTACTACGGACTCGGCAGTTTGCAGACCAGTACGGGAACCCTTGATTTCAGCGGTACAAGCGAAAAGGTTGCGACAGTGAAAGATGATTTTACAGGTTACAATCCGTCCTCTGTTATGGCGTTTATCAAAAACCCAAGTGATACCGATTTAAAAAATGTCAAGGTTACTCTCAATCTTTGTGACGGACTTAACCTGAAAAATTCAGGCGACAGCGTGACTATTGATGTGGGAACACTCAAAAGCGGTGAAGAAAAACAGCTTTCGTGGGATGTGATTTTTGACATTGCCAAAAAGGGACAGAAACTGGATTACAGCATAACCGCAACAGCTGACGGAATTGAAAAGCAGAAAGTTGACCTTTCAACACTTCTTCCGACTTTTGAAGTTCCGACAACTGCAGAACCTACAACACAGAAACCAACAGAAGTTCCGACAACGGCTCAGCCAACTACTGCAAAACCAACAGAAGTCCCGACAACGGCTCAGCCAACTACTGCAAAACCAACCGAAGTGCCTACAACAGTTCAGCCTACAACAGCAAAGCCAACAGAAATTCCGACAACAGTCCAGCCGACAACAGCAAAGCCAACAGAAGTCCCAACAACGGTTCAGCCAACAACGGCAGAGCCTACGGAAATCCCCACAACGGTTCAGCCTACAACGCAAGAACCGACCGAAGTTCCGCCAACTGTTGAACCCACAACTGCAGAGCCGTCAACAGCACCGATTGCACCGTCAAATCCTGCAACAGATGACGAGCCGAAACCGACAACTCCCGTGCCGTCAGTTCCACAGCCGTCACAGAACCCGACCTCGGCTATAAATAACGATACAAAGGAAATTCGTACAATCACAAACACAAAGGTGATTGACAACACGGGTTGCGTAAAAACTGGCGCTCCGCAGATTGCCGCCACGATACTTGCAGTTCTCGCCTCAGCGGCAGGAATGTGCTTTGCGTTCTTCAAAAAAAGACGATACGATGACTAAATAAAAACCTAATAAAACGAAAATCCCGAACAGAGTCTTTAAAACTTTGTTCGGGATTAATTTTATTGTTTATCAGTCTGCCTGAATCTTTACAAACTGTTCTTGCATATAGGAATAAACCTCATCGGAAACATTTGTAAATACATAGCATTTATCGAGATATTCATCACTCGGATAGATGAACTTATTATTCTTTGCATCCTCGTCAATGTAATCATCATATGCAACCTGATTTGGTGTTGCATAGTTGAGATACTCAAAGTTTGCGGCGGCAATTTCGGGGTCCTGCATAAAGTTGATGAACTTCTCTGCGTTTTCCTTATTTTTACTGCACTTCGGAATACACATTGCATCGTAGAAAAGGTTTGCACCGTCCTTTGGCATTGCGTAGTCAAGATCCTCGTTGTTATCCATCATTGTGATGATGTCGCCTGCATAATACGGAGCAATTGCCGACTGACTGTTTTCCATTTCGGTGAATACCTGATCCATTACATACTTTTTGAGAAGAGGTTTCTGTTCTTTGAGCTTTTTGGCGGCCTTGTCAACATCTGCCTTTGTGCAGTTAGCAGGGTTAATACCCTCAAGCTGCATTGCAATCGCCATTGCGTCACGGCTGTTGTTGAACATAAGAATCTGACCCGAAAGGTCTTTGTTCCAAAGTGCGTCCCAAGAATCCGGCTTTGTCTTTACCTTTGTTTTGTCATAAACCATACCGGTTATGCCCCAGCTGTAACATACAGTATATTTACCTTCGGGATCGCATGAAAGCTTTTTGAAACGCTCCATAAGATTGTCATAGTTAGGAATATTGTCAAAATCAAGTTCCAACAGCATATCCTCGTCAATCAATCTGCTGATCATATATTCGGACGGAATAACAACATCATAGCTTACATTACTGTTTTTCAGCATATTGTAAAGCTCTTCGTTGGTTTCATAGGTTGTGTAGTTTACCTTGATGTTGGTGCGTCTTTCAAATTCTTCGATAACATCGAGTGTGTCATCTTCGCCGTTTGAAATGTACTCGCCCCAGTTGTAAACATTAACTTCTCCTGCGTCGGCAGAAGCACTTCCGCCACAACCTGAAAGGCATGCCACACATGTTGCCGTCATTGCAGATGCAAGGACAATGCTGATGATTCTTTTCATTTCTCAATCTCCCTTTAATAAATTTAAAATAAAATCAAGTTCTCTTTTTCTGCATTTTCTCTTCGTGTCTGTCACGCAGATTAATAATAATCATAACAATGAGGACAGCGAGGAAAAGCAGTGCCGAAAGAGCATTGATTTTCGGTGAAATTCTCCTGTGAGTCATCGAGTAAATCTCAATTGAGAGGTTCTGGAATTTTGCACCTCTTGTGAAATAGGTGATGATGAAGTCATCAAGAGAATATGTAAAACTCATAAGCAATCCCGAGAAAATACCCGGCATAAGCTCGTGAATAATTACCTTGTAAAATGCCTGCCACTGGTTACAGCCAAGGTCAAGTGCGGCATCGTAAATGCTCTGATCCATTCGTTTGATTCTCGGCATAACATTAAGCACAACAAACGGAACACAAAAGCATATGTGCGAAATCAAAACTGTGAAAAATCCCATTTCAAAGTTAAAGATAACTCCGAGGGTTGTGAACAAAAGCATGAGCGAAACACCCATTACAATGTCAGGGCTGATAATCGGAATGTTTGATGCATTTTGAATGAGCATTCTTTTTTTGCCCTTGAAATTGCTTATGCCGATTGCGGCGGCAGTTCCGAGGATTGTTGCAAAAATAGATGCGAGAACAGCAATGATAATAGTGTTCCACAAAGCGTTCATAATATTGTTGTCACGGAACAACTGAACATACCATTTAAATGTAAATCCTTTCCAAACGGTTGTTTTGCCGTTGTTAAAGGAAAAGAAGATAAGTACGGCAATCGGTGCATAAAGGAAAATAAGCAGGATTGCAATATAAATTTTTGAAAGAATACCCGTTTTCTTTTTCATTATGCAATCGCCTCCTCGTCACCGAACAGGTTCATGATTATCAGGAACACGAAAATGAAAATCATTAATATCAATGAAATTGCCGAACCCGTGTTCTGGTCTGTCCAGAATATTTTTTCAATGACATCACCAATCATAATGTCATCAGGACCGCCAAGATACTGCGCAACAAGGAATGTGCTCGCACTCGGAACGAATACCATTGTCACACCCGAAATAATTCCGGGAACGCTGAGCGGTGCAACAACCTTTCTGAATACGGTAAAGTTGCTTGAACCAAGGTCTTGCGCCGCCTCAATAAGGCCGTTGTCAATCTTGCTCATAACCGTGTAAATCGGCAGAACCATAAACGGAAGATATTCATACACCATTCCGAGAATTACCGCACCCGTGTTGCCGATATAGGTCGAATGAATACCCAAAAGCGAAAGCATCATATCAATCGGGCTGTTGTCCTGCAAAAGCGTTACCCATGCATAAATTCTGAGCAGAAAATTCATCCACATCGGAACCATAAGCAACATAATGAGCGTGTTTTGAGTGGATTCCTTCATTCTCGTAAGAAGATATGCAAGCGGATAGGCGAGCACAAGACAGATTGCAGTTGAAATAAGCGCAATCCAAAGCGATTTTACAAAAATATTTGTGTAGTAAAACGCATTTGTGAATGCCTGAAGTGAAAAATTACCGTTTTTGTCGGTAAAGGCGGTAAAGCCAATCATAATAATCGGAATCATTGTGAAAACAACCATCCAGATTATGTAGGGAATAGAGGGCTTGCGTGATTTCATCTATCAGCCCTCCTTATCCGAAAACTCTGAGATTACCTCAAACTGAGCCTTTGAAAAGTCGAATGCAAGCGGAACATATGTTGCAACCTGCTCGTCTGTGTCGCTGAGCATAAGCCACTTTCTCTCGTCCGATTCAAGAATGATTTCGTTGTGTTCACCCTTGTAAACTACCGATTCAATGTACAAATCTTTCAAATCGCCAACACCGTCAGCGGCAAGTGAAAGTGCTTCAGGCGGCAGAGTGATTTTAAGTTTTGTACCTTCTTCATAGTATTTATTTGGAACAGTTACAGTTTCACCCTCAAGTTCAAATTCAAATAAATTGTCATTTTGATTTGAGTAGGTGACTGTTGTTTCAATAACATTATCATAGAACGGAAGAAGTTTGTTCATAATCTGAATGTTAAACGGAATAACTCTCATACCGATTTTACTTCCGATTTCGGCAGATGTTGTTGAGTGAATAAGAATTTCGCACTTTCCGCATCTTACGCTCATCTCATAGTGAACACCCTTGAAGGTTGTGTTCTCAACAATTCCGACAAGCTGACCGTCCTCCGGAGCGGTAACCTCAATATCTTCGGGGCGGATAACCACATCGACAGGGGTGTTCTTGCCGAACCCCTTGTCAACACATTCAAGCTCTTTGCCGAGAATCTGAATTCTGCAGTCATCAAGCATAATTCCGTTGAGGATATTTGCCTCACCGATAAAGTCGGCAACAAATGCGTTTACAGGCTCATTGTATATGTCCTCAGGCGAGCCAATCTGCTCAATGACGCCGTTGTTCATAACAACAACACGGTCACTCATTGTCAGAGCCTCTTCCTGATCGTGAGTTACATATATAAATGTTTTCTGAGTTTTCTGCTGAATCTCCTTGAGTTCAAGCTGCATACTCTTACGCAGTTTAAGGTCAAGAGCACCAAGAGGCTCGTCAAGCAGAATGATTTCGGGATCGCACACAAGCGCTCTTGCAATTGCAACACGCTGCTGCTGTCCACCCGAAAGCTTTGTAATGGAACGCTTTTCATAACCTTTGAGGTCAACTGTTGCAAGCATATCCGTTACACGCTTTTTAATTTCATCTTTCGGCATTTTCTTAAGTTTAAGTCCGAAAGCCACATTGTCAAAAACATTGAGATGGGGGAACAGAGAATATTTTTGAAAGACTGTGTTTACATTTCTCTTGTTCGGCGGAGTTCCGTTAATTCTTTTGCCGCCAAAAATAACATCGCCGCTCTCAGGTTCAACAAAACCGCCGATGATACGCAGGGTTGTGGTTTTACCGCAACCTGACGGACCGAGAATTGTTACAAATTCTTTTTCATTAATATCAAGGTTAATGTGGTTGAGAATTACCTCACCGTCAAACCTTATAAATATATCTTTCAGTGAAACAATTGTTTTGTTTGTTGTCTGTTCCATTTATGCACCCCTGTTCCGTTGTGGTAATAGTAAATCTGTGAATAAAAAATAAAAGCGGATTATGTTCGGCTTGCATTAAAAAATGCAGGCGAACACAGTCCGCCTTGCTGTTTCTGCGAAGACATAACCATGATGCTTGGATTTTTGCACAGAAAAATAAGACGGCTGTGTTGCCCCGTCCTTTCCTTCACATAAAATCCTTTATAATTGCTCAAAAGCAATAGTCGCAATACAATTTAAATTTTCTGAAATAACCCCTTGTCCGTTTGGATCCGGGTAAATTGCAGTTAATATCTAGATTATATTCTAAATGCACAAAAAAGTCAATCAATAAAATGTAAAAAGAAAATCAAATTTTCTAAGATTAATATTCTTGTGAGGAATTATACTTTTTACAAAGTCAGAAAAAGTTAAATATAGTGTTATTTGGTGCAAAATTATTGTTTAATATGAAACTTGACCGTGTAATCTGCACAAAAATTAAACGTGGAATTTGTAACATAGAATATATACTTTTTTGGCTAAATTTGCTATAATAAGAATGAAAATTTTATGAAAGGATGTTTTTCCTATGAAGAAAGCAAAAAAGATTGCAAGTCTTGTTGTTGCGTCTGCGCTTTTGACATCTTCTTTTGCCGCAATTACTTCCGTAAATGCTGCCGAAGTTGACTCAGCACAGGTTGCATCCACCGAAAGTACCCTTCGTGATAAGGTTTCCGACGGTGTTATGCTTCACGCATTCAACTGGTCTTACAATACAATCAAAGAAAACCTTCCCGCAATTGCTGCGGCAGGATACACAACAGTCCAGACTTCTCCGGTTCAGCAGCCGAAAGACTACTCAACATCAGGCGACGTAGCAGGTCAGTGGTGGAAGCTCTACCAGCCGATCAGCTTCCATATTGCCGAGGAGTCTTGGCTCGGTACAAAGGATGATCTTAAGTCACTTTGTGATGAGGCTGATAAGTATGGCATCAAGATTATTTGCGATATCGTTTCAAACCATGTTGCAAATTCAGATGAAACAAAGCCAAACTCCGTAAGCAATCAGGTTAAAAAATATGAGCCTGATTTCTATAAGAACAGAAAAACCCTTACCCGTACATACACAGGTGATGCAAATGACAGTTCTGTTCAGGCAGTTGTTCAGGGCCATGTATCAAAGTGTCCTGACCTTGTAACAAACAGCTCAGAGGTTCAGAATTACATCATTAATCTTCTTAAAGAGTGTATCGACTGCGGTGTTGACGGCTTCCGTTTTGATGCTGCAAAGCATATTGAAACTGAGGATGACGGTGCATACGCATCGGATTACTGGAAGAATGTAACAAGCGCCGCTTCTTCTTACTATACACAGAAAACAGGCGATAACCTCTACATCTACGGTGAAATCCTTAATAACTGCGGTGCCGGCAGAAGTTACAGTTCATACACAAAGTACATCAATGTTACCGACAACAGAACAGGTGACGCTGTACTTTACAATGTTTCAAAGGGCAAGGCAAGTTCTGCCGCTAATGCATCATACAAATCAGGTGTAGCTGCATCAAACGCAGTTCTCTGGGCAGAAAGCCATGATACATATGAGGGCAGCTCAGGTTCATCGGGCTACTCAAACACAGCAAGCGTTTCCGATGAAGATGTTGCAAAGGCATGGGCAATTGTTGCATCAAGAAAAGACTCAACAGCTCTCTTCTTTGCTCGTCCAGGTACAGCTCTTATGGGTAATGTTTCAACAGATACAACTTACAAGAGCACAGTTGTTTCGGAAGTTAACAAGTTCCACAACCTCTTTGTAGGTCAGTCCGAAAAGCTTGGCTCTTCAGGTGATGTTGCTTATGTTGCAAGAGGCACAAGCGGTATCGTTCTTTCAAACTGTAAGGGCACAACCGCAAAAGTAAGCATTTCAGGCACAGGTCTTGCAAACGGTAAATATACCGACACAGTTTCAGGTGCCGAGTTCACAGTAGCTAACGGTGTTCTCACAGGTTCAATCGGCAGCACAGGTGTTGCAGTTGTTTACAACGGCTCAACAACTCCAAAGGTTACCTGCTCTGTTGAAAACAGCACATTCAAGGGCGACACAATGACAGTAACACTCGGTCTTGAAAATGCAACATCAGGTACATATTGCCTCGATGATTCAACTCCTGTTAAGTTCACAGGCACAACAACAATCCGCATCGGTTCAGACTATAAGGGCGGCGAAACAATCAACCTTACACTTACTGCAACCGACGGCAAAAAGACAACTACTACGGCATATAAATACACAAAGAGTGCAGCAGCACAGTCGGGTGTTTATGTATTCTTTAACCCTGCAAACAAGAAGGGTTGGACAGGTCCTTACAATGTTTACATTTATGATGAAAACACAAATAAGGGTACAGTTTATAAGAATGCTAACTGGCCGGGTGAGAGTATGACTCTTGACCCTGCAACAGGTTACTATTATTATGAAGTTCCAAAGTCCTCTTGCCTCTCAGCTGATGATCAGGGCAAAAACCAGGCAGCTTCTGACTTTGACCTTTCAACTTCTGCTAACACAAGAGTAATTATCTCTGAGGCAGGCGGCGAGCAGTATCCTGGCAGAACCGATCCGGCTATCAGCCTTAACGGTTCATCAAAGGCATTCTCCCTTTCAAAGGCAGATTCTTGGGAAAACACAACCCTTACACCTACAAAGGTTGATGTTGAGGCTACCGATGTTACAAAGGGTTCTGCAACAGAGCCTACAACAGCAACATCTCCAAAGCCTACAACACAGCCCGCTACAACACAGCCCGCTACAACTCAGCCGGCTACACAGCCTGTTACAGAGCCGTCAGGCAATGCTATCTATGGTGATGTTAACGGTGACGGCATAATCTCAGTAGTTGATGCAACTCTTGTTCAGAAACACATTGTTAATCTTGAAGTTCTTGCACCGGATAAGCAGATTCTTGCCGATGTAAACAGTGATAATTCAATTACTGTAATGGATGCAACATTAATCCAGAAGTATATTGTAAATCTTGAGGGCAGCGGCCGTACAGGTGAGGTTTATCAGCCTGAACAGCCGACAACAGCTGCACAGCCTACTACTCAGGTTACAACAGCTCAGCCGACAACAGCTCAGCCTACAACTGCACAGCCGACAACAGCAGAACCTACAACAAAGCCTGCTGAAACTTACACACTTTACTTTAAGACCAACCTCGGTTGGATGACATCTGATGGCGTTTCACTCTTTGCTTATGACCTTAACACAGGCGCAAGCTATCAGCTCGTTAAGGATGAAGACGCTTATCCTAATGTTTACACAGCAGAAGTTCCTAACACATTAAGCAAAGTATGTGTTTACCGTTACCTTGATGAAATTGATGAAAGACCAGTTGGCGGTGATGCAGGTAATGTTTACAACTGCTGGGATGCAACAGTTTCAAAGACAAACAACTGCATTAAACTTGCAAATGATGAATCTGTAACAACAGGTCCGTATGTTGCTGAAACAAAGCCTGCATTCTCACTTTCAAGAGTTTACTTTGATAACTCAAAGGCTAAGTACAGTGATGTTTATATTTACGGTTGGGCAGAGAGCGGACTTGGCAACGAGGCTGCTCATATGACTAAGATTGCCGGAACAGATATCTGGTACTACGACTTTGACACACCGCTTCTTCCGGGTTCTGAGTGCTTCCTCTTTAAGGACACAGAAACAACTTGGATAACACAGACAAACAATATTACTGTTGTTGACGGAAAGAACTGTTTCCGTGCTAATCCGGGTTCAAAGTCCGGCGGTGTTTGGTACAACTATTCAGAATAATATTTTTTGAAATGATTTTATAACCGACAAAATTCCCTCCGATGTAAAAGTCGGAGGGAATATTACTTTTGTATATTATTTTTCTTGAAAAAGTGTGTCGCATATAGTATTATAATTTATAGAGGTATATTATACCAAAAAGAACAGTGGACGGATGCTTATGAAGATAGAGCAAATTTATTCCGAGTTTGAACTCGGTTTGGAAAAAGAATATTACGCACATCTTGCCGAAAAAGAGATTATGACTGTTCCGGCGCTTGTTGAGGTTTTTCTCGATGATGACTATGCAAATGCCCTCTGGGCTGAAGAAACGCTTGAGTACATAAGCACCAACAACCCAAAACTTGTCTATCCGTTCTTTGAATTTGTTTCAAAAGGTCTTGAAAACAATAACAGTTTTCTTGGGTGGAGTACGTGGAAGATACTCGCAAGACTGTTGTAGGTTGATTCTGATAATAAATTTGAATCTATAAAAGACAAATTTTACAGTGCACTTTGTTCAAAAAATTTGCCTGAGTTTTCAATAGCTTGTGATTGTGCCGAGTTTGTTTTTTCTTTCAAACCGGATGAGCGTGAAAGACTGCTTGATATTATGAAAAACTCGTCAAAAAGAAGATTTTTTGTCGGTGATACAGAACTTGAGAACAGCGGTAAAATTGCCGAAGAAAAAGCACAATTGTTCCTTGAAAGAATAATAGATGATAAAAAGAAAGACTGAAAGCATTTGCCTTCAGTCTTTAATTTTTATACCCATAACTTCCATTATTTTCACCATCTGCTCTTCACCGTCGCTTGAGGTGACAACTTTACTGTCGCTTTTTACACGGGAGAGCACATCTTTTATGTGAATCAATCCCGACACAACCCTGTGCATATGAAAATAGGGGACAAGTATCGGGTGCTTTTTTGCAAGCGGATATTTATTTTTTATGTTTTCGTTTGAAAACCCTATTTCATTTTTTAAATAGTTTTTCATTTTAGAGGCTTTACCGCTGTGCTTTGCGGCGTTGACGGTAAGATATGCTTCATTTGTGCCGAAACTTCCGCTGTTAAGGAAAAATTCAAGTGCGGGAACAAGCCTTTCGTCAAGTTCTTTTCCGTCAAAGAGATATTCAGATATTTCACATACGGAATTAAAAAATCTTTCCATTCCAATAAGTTTAATGTTATTTACAAGTGCAGTCCTGTCATAATTTCCGTATTTCATCATTATATTAATGTCAAGCAACATTCTCACACCTGCACCGTTGTGCGAGAAATGCTTGTACAAATGCACGAGTGCGTATATAATATTTTCTTCATCGGTAAACGATTTTCTGAATCTGCTTTTATGCGGAGCATTTTCAACCATATTTTCCATAAATTTAGTCTGCTGTTTCGTCAGAGCACTAAAACTAAAATGAAATTCAATATGTGCATATGGCTTTTTTATGAGCGAAATGCCGTTTTCGTCATTTTCAATTTGTTCAAAGCCTTGAGCCTCAAGACTCCTTGCAATTTTTTCGGCATTGTTTTTGGCCATATAAACGTCAATATCGGAGCTTGTTCTCAAAAGCCCGCTCGGGTAATATTTGAAAATTCAATTCCTTTCAGAATCATATGTTCAATACCCAAATTTGAAAATTTCTCAGAAAGTTTTGCCGCCAGTCGGTCACTCTTAATCTGGCAGAACGAGAGCCTTTCGGCAATTTCAGGTAAATCACCAAGCTCTTCGTCGTTAAAACCGCTTTTTTTCATACTTGCATAAAGTAGAGTTTCAATATGGTGCATTTTTGCAAAACGCACCATAGCCCTAATATGCGGATAATCCGATTTGTTTGTCACGACATTTTGAGTTGTAAATTGTCCTATAAGTCTGCACACGGCGGTGCCTGTGGCAATAAGTGCGTTGTCCATATTAATCTCTGTCAAATTTCGTGTAAATATACAGCAATATTTTTCTGATAAAAAACGATGAGCACCAGCAATGTGAATAGATTTTGAACTTTAAGCCGGCAGTTTTTCCGTTTTTATTGTTTCGGCAGAATTCTGTCATTTTGCCTATAATCTGTTCTTTTTGAATTGTTTCTTTAAAAAATTCATTGTCACCGCAGACCAGAAAGCAGCTTTTTTCAATGCTGACAATACGGTGAAGTACAAGCTGACCGTTCTTTCGCCTGAACAGAACAACATCGTACTTTTTCAAATGTTCAGGTGGCTCAATATACACCGAATCCCTGTGATTTTTCAAAAGCGGATACATACTCATTCCGTGAACAGGTGCAGAGTAAAAACCGAATTCCTTTATAATCTGCTCAGGACTGCTCATCAAGCAACCCCGCATTTCGTACAACCGAAAGAAATCCGTTTAGGTCATTCTCGGCAGTTTGTCTGTCAATATCATATTTTTCAAGTAAAGCGTCAACAACCTCTTCATAGGTTCTGTCCTGCCTGAGAAAATTCCAGACAAATTCTGCGCTTGAGTTCATTTTGATAAAGCTGTTGCTGTTATCGGCATAATCATCTTCTGCCACCGCAACAATTTTATCCGAAAATTTTCTGAGAATAAAACCGTCCTTAATTTTCATAAATTCCCTCCGTAAGCGCTTTTAACGCCGTGTAATAAGCGTTGTCATCCGTGTTGCAAAAAAGGTCAACAAATTTAATTTTATCCGAAATTTTTTCAAGTATATCAATTGCTTTTAGCCTTCCAAAAGCATTTTTCGGATATGCTGTCGAGGAAAGCAATCTAAAGAGTGATTCGTCAGGGGAGAGAGGTCTTGCAAAGTTTTGTTCACATCTGTTTACAAATACAATTGCGTCAAGTTTGCACGACACATCAGTACCAAGATTTTCTTTGCCCTTCCACGGTGAACCATATACAATCGGAACATTATCAATGATTCGTACAAACGGTTTGTCGCCGTTTATGATTGTTACATCATTCTTCAATGACTTTTTCCAAAGCATAATGTGGGTTGTCTTGCCTGTCCCAGATGGGGCGCAGAACAGATATGCCCTTGATTTATACTCAATAACAGCCCCGTGAAAAAGTATGCCGTTGTAATCGGCAAGTATTTTTTCGCTGATTTTTCTCAGAACAGCAGACGATTCATACATTTCATCTGTGAAACCGTCTGCTGCTTTTCTCTCATTTTGAATATCTTCTTCGGTAGTGATAACCTCAAAATCGTAAATTTTTGAATCACATATATAGCTCTTCAAAAGTGTTTTAAGGTAATTCCCGTTACACCCAATTTTTATATTGAGGTCAGCAATTCTATATACAGCCATAAAACTATCCTTATTTTAAAAAGCCCTTATAGCAATAACTATAAAGGCTTTTGTTGTTTAATTCAATTAACTGAAGTATGTATCGCCGAATAAATCATCAAAATCAAAGTAAGCGTTTTCTTTTTGAGAAGTAGTCGGTGTCGATGTTGTTATTACATCATCACAATCAATTTCTTTTATTTCAATTTCAATCTTTTCGTATATCTCTTTCATTACTATAAAACCCCTAAAATTACGCCAATCAAGACTGCCAAATCAAAAGCCGTTACGGTTTAACCACAACATTGTAGTAACCTTCGGAATCCGTTGACAACGAAGGCTTTTCCGTTGAAGGCTGAGTTTCCGCCTTGTTTGGAAATTCATCAATTGAATGTACGATGAATTTCATAATGTAGGTAGCGTCGCTGACATTCACATGACTGTTTCGGTCAACATCAGCGGCAACAAGCAAATCGTCTTCCAAATCAACAAGACCACAGACATACATTTGAACAAGTGTAGCATCCTTAATGCTGATTTTACCGTCACTGTTCACATCGCCAAGCTTGACTTCAGCTGCACTAACCCCGGTGCAGAATACAGCAGAGAGGCAAATTATACACGCAAGCAAAGCGCCTGCAAATTTTTTCATCACAATCTCTCCTTCTAAAACCCAATATACTCCGATTACTGCAAATCGGAAAAATCAATCTCGACATCTTCCGAGCCGTTTGTTGTCGGCTCTGTTGTCTGTTCGGAAAGCGTTTGTGTTGCTTGCTGCGACACTGATGTGCTCTTTGCAGAAGATTTGCTGTCCTGTTGTTTACTACACCCCGAAAATATGAATAACAAAGATATAAAACACGCAATCGCAGTCACAAATACGGCAACAATCTTCTGCATAAGCCACCAACCTTTTCCTATTACTCAAGTATGATAGCATATGAACTACAACAAAAGACCAACAAATCGAGACCAATTACTGAAAACTTAAAAAAATCCAGTAAATTTATCTATTTGCAAAATCCAGTGTATGCAATAAGGTGGGCATTTGTATATTCTGCCCAACTGTAATTTGCCATATATTCTCCGTTATAAAGGTTTCTCGCCTCTTTACTTCCGTTATAAAGGTCATATACATCACATTTCAACTGACTTGTGTCAACAGATGTACTGTTTCTGGAACGAACGAGAACCGATTCAATTCCGTATTCTTTGAGCGTACTGCGAAGTGAAGAAATTATCGTGGCAACGCTCCTTACATTTTTATCAGTTTCCCACAACGCAAGTGCAATTTCGCTGTTCGTAACCGATGCTCCTTGTTTGTCAATCAAAAAGGCAAAGAGTTCTTTTGCCTTTTGTCTGTGCCAAATAATTGCTTTTCCGTCAACAAACACCTCAAAATTGCCAAATGTTTTCACCTCAATATGAGCTCGCTTTTCGCTGTCCTTGAACATATAGTCAATTTGCTTGAGCAGTTTTCTGACTTTTTCTTCAGTAATCGGCTTCAAAAGATATCCGATTGCGTTTACCTTAAATGCATCAAAAGCCTTGTCGGAATATGCGGTACAAAATACAATCCTTACCTCAGGTTTCTTTTTCTTTATAATTGACGCAAAGTCAATACCGTCAATTCCTCTGAGCTTTATGTCGAGAAAGGCATAGTCAAGTCTTTCGTCACCGAGTGAATCAATATACTCGATTGCGTCATCAATTTCATCAAAACTATTAACTTTATCGTCACTTTCTGAAAATACCTTTTCAAGGCTGTCTTTAAGTGACCATAACATTATTGGTTCATCATCAACTGCCAGTATATTCATAATCTGCCTCTCTGAAATCCTTTGGTATTTTTATGGTAACAATCGTGCCTTTGCCTTTTTCACTGCAAAAGGTGAGACTGCCACCTGTCATAATTTCTATTCTTTCCTTAACATTTGTAAGTCCCACATGACTTTTGTCGTCCTTTGAAAGCGGAATTTCGTCAATTGATTTTGCATAAATTCCCACGCCGTCATCTTTTATTCTGATTATTATGTTATCATCATCACTTGATGTTGATATAGTGACCGTGCCTCCGCCTTTTTTATTGCCAACACCGTGTTTTATGGCATTCTCAACAATAGGCTGAAGGGTTAGTATAGGAATTTCAAAATCTCTCTCCTAAAGGTCACAAATGACCTTTAGCTTATCACCGTAACGCATTTTTTCAAGTCTTAAAAAATAGCGTACATTCTGAAATTCTTCATCAAACGAAACAACACTTTTTGAAAGACCGTAATCAACATTTGCTCTGAGATATCCCGAAAAGTCGTCCATTGCGGCAACTGCCTTGTCGGGGTCAACTTTGCAAAGAACCTGAATGGTTGCAAGAATATTGTACAAAAAGTGCGGTTTAATCTGGTTTAATACAATCTGAGTTTTAATATCACCCATTTTTATTTTATGTTCATTTTCTTTTACTATAATAA
>CACXEX010000107.1 GCA_902766775.1 uncultured Ruminococcus sp.
CAAGAACCTCAAGAGCCTTGTCTGCATCTTCCTTGGCAACGGCGATTATCATACCTACACCCATATTGAATGTGTTGAACATATCGTGCTCGGGGATATTACCTACTCTCTGCATAAGCTTGAAAATAGGAAGAACAGGAATGTTGTCCTTTTTGATTTTGGCAGAAAGACCGTCTGTAAGCATACGGGGAATGTTTTCATAGAAACCGCCGCCCGTGATGTGTGAAACAGCCTTTACATCAACCTTTTCCATAAGAGCGAGAAGAGGCTTTACATAAATTTTTGTAGGAGTGAGTAATGTTTCACCGAGAGTTTTGTCAAGCTCAGGATACTCGGCATTAATTGTTTCCTCGTTGATATCAAAGATTTTTCTGACAAGCGAAAAACCGTTTGAGTGAACACCCGAAGAACGGAGTCCTAAAAGTACATCACCCTCGCAAAGCTTTGAACCGTTAATCATCTTTGGCTTGTCTGCAATACCAACGCTGAAACCTGCAACATCGTATTCGTCAACAGGCATAAGGCCGGGATGCTCGGCTGTTTCGCCACCGATAAGGGCACAACCTGACTGAACACAACCTTCTGCGATACCTGATACGATTTCAGCTACCTTTTCAGGATAGTTCTTGCCGATTGCAATATAATCGAGGAAGAAAAGCGGCTTTGCACCACAGCAGATTACATCATTTACGCACATTGCAACTGCGTCAATGCCGATTGTGTCGTGCTTGTCAAGAAGAAAAGCAAGCTTAATTTTTGTGCCTACACCGTCAGTACCACTTACGAGTACAGGTTCTTACATATCTTTAAAATTAGGGGCAAAAAGTCCGCCAAAACCGCCGATGCCTGAAATAACACCGTCAATTTTTGTGCGTGCCACATGCTTTTTCATAAGCTCCACAGACTTGTAGCCTGCTGTTACATCAACACCTGCTGCTTTGTAGCTTTCGGAAAAGCTGTTGTTCATTGTAATCACTCCGTTACTTTCTGTTAATTTTTTTAGCGTATTTATCTACAAAGATTGTTCTCGGAATTTCAGCGTCATAGCTGCCCGTGAAACAACCGTCACAGAATTCTATATTTGCGCCCTCAGCAATTTTTCTGAGGCTGCTTATACTGAGATAACCAAGTGAATCAGCGCCGATATATTCACAGATTTCACTTGTTGTCATTTTGTTAGCAATAAGACTTTCTTTGTCGTGAATATCCACACCAAAGTAGCAAGGACATACAAACGGAGGTGAGCTGATGAGCATATGTACCTCGGCTGCCCCTGCCTCACGCATAAGCTGAACAATATGCTTTGAAGTTTCACCTCTGACAATTGAATCATCAATAATAACAACTCTCTTGCCCTTAACATTTGCTTTCAAAGCTGTAAGTCTTGTTCTGAGAAGTCTCTTCTTCTTTTCTTTACCCGAACCTACTGTTCTGCCGATATATTTATTCTTAACAAAACCTGTGCTGAACGGGATACCTGATGCCTTTGCATAGCCCTGAGCGGCAATAAGTCCCGAATCAGGAACACCGCACACCATATCTGCTTCAATCGGGAACTCGTCATAAAGAAGTTCACCTGCTTTGAATCTTGCATTATGTACGCAGACACCGTTGATTACGCTGTCAGGTCTTGCAATATAAACATATTCAAAAAGGCAGAAAGATGTTTTCTCAGGCAAAAGCCTTGACTTGTAGCTGTGGAAACCGTCTTCATCAACTACTACCATTTCACCCGGTTCAACATCACGGATAAATTCACCGCCGAGGCTGTCAATAACACAGCTTTCAGAAGTGAAAATCCAACTGTTTTTAAGTTTGCCGATACAAAGCGGACGGAATCCGTGCATATCACGAAAACCGATAAGACGGCTCGGAGCGCAGATGACAGTTGAATAAGCACCTTTGAGCTTTCTCATAGAAGAAAGAACAGCATCTTCAAGCGTATCTGTTACACATCTTTCGGTTGCGATAACATAAGCCATTATTTCAGCATTTGAATTAGACTGAAAAATAGCACCGCCTGTTTCAAGTTCCTGTCTTATTTCATTAAAGTTTGTAATCGAACCGTTGCTTGCAATACCGATTGAGCCCTGAATATATCGCATAACAAGCGGCTGGTTAGATGCACGGTCGAGCGTATCCGATGAAGTATAACGAACATGACCGACTGCAATCTTACCGTTTGGAAGTCTTTCAAGTGTTTTGGGTGTAAAAACCTCGGATACCATACCGAGTTCCTTGACAGTTGTAAATTCACCGTCTTTATTTACGGTGATACCAGCACTCTGCTGTCCTCTGTGCTGAAGACTATAAAGTGCATCATTTGCGGCGGCAACAACATCAATATCGTCATCATTACGGTAAATACCAAACACACCGCACTCGTCATTTACTTTGTCAAGTTTTGTGTCAATATCTACATAATTCTTAATCAAAGTTCTGCCACCTTAGCCTGCATTGCCTTATCTTTTTCAGCAACGCCTTTTTCCATATCTGCTTTCATATTTTCAAGTTTCTCTGCAAGAGAATCGTCGGAAAGTGCGAGCATTTCAACGGCAAGAATTGCAGCGTTAGCTGCACCGTCAACTGCTACTGTTGCAACCGGAATACCTGTTGGCATCATAACTGTTGCGAGAAGAGCGTCCATACCGTCAAGCTGAGCTGACTTGCAGGGAATTCCGATTACAGGAAGTGTTGTCTTTGCTGCAAGAACACCTGCAAGGTGTGCCGCCATACCTGCTGCGGCAATGATTACACCAAAACCGTTCTTTTTAGCCTCTGCCGAAAACTTAATTGCAGCATCGGGAGTACGGTGAGCGCTCATTACATGAACCTCATACTCTACGCCAAATTCTTTGAGTTTCTTGACAGCCTTTGATACTACG
>CACXEX010000108.1 GCA_902766775.1 uncultured Ruminococcus sp.
AGTTGCGGTCATTGTGTTAAAGTTGATTGAACCGCTTGCCTCTTTATGGTCACCGCCGAGGTCAAGAGCAAGCTCTGCGTCAGCGCCGTCAGGATCTTCGCCGATATAAACCCAGAGGTCATCGTCACCGGTGAAGTTAAACGCTACATCATTGCCGTTTGTAAGCTTACCGCCCTTCGGAACTCTGAAGTCAATATCAAGTCTGATACCGAAACCATAGTCAAGGTTGTAGTTTGTACCCTTACCGGCTGAAGTGTTAGAGGTATTGTTGAACGGGAAGATACCGTAACCGTTGCTACCGCCGTTAAAACTGCTCAGGTCATCGTTAACTCCATACTGTGTACCTGCACCGTAGTTAATCTTTGTAGGTGTGAGGTTGTTCCATGTAAAGTAAATATTATCGGTTGCATTCTTTGAAGTAAATTCATAAGAAGTAATACCGGCACTGTCAGTTTTTGCACGGAACGGGAAAGATGACTTATAAATGTTAGCAACTCGTGAATTATTATATGTAGCTGTTGAAAGTGCCTCAGCATCGAAGTAAGGAGCTTTAACACCGTTTACAACCTGAAGGTTACCCTTGCTGTCGAGCTTATTATACATAAGACCAGTAAGTGAATATCTGTAATACTTCTTGGCTTGTTCATTGCCGCCCATCTGCCAGAACATACCGTTGGAGTTGTTTACAGCATAATAATAGTTGTCATCATAGTTGTTTATATTAGTAAGATTCTTAGCGTGACTTTTAAATGTCTCATAATGGCTATCACCTTTGTACATATTTCCGAAGTACAGAGGATATTTCCAACTTGACTTATAATTGGAGGCGATGCCGCTTATATAATTATTGAAATCATCAAACTGATACCAATAATCATACATATTGTCGTTACCCTGTGCCTGGAGATAACCTTTTTGATGTTCCATATCTGACAGATAGTCAAAGTATGTTGCGTCAACACCTACTATATTAGGATTGTTTGAGAATGAGTTATCAACAATAGCGTCATAGTTTATGTTACTGATATCTGAAAACTTTGTCCAGCCTTCGCCTCTGGATGTTTTAACATATGTAGCTGTGTTCTCGCTGTAACCCGAACCGTCATATCCCGAACCTGTCGGATATGAAGTTGCGGAAGATGCACCGCTGAGAGAAGATGCATTGGGGTGGAATCTCAAAACCGCACCTGACGGAATTTTACCGCTGAACACTACATGGCCGTTTACTGTGGTCTGTGTAAGTTCAACAGTTCCTTCGTATGCATCGTTGTAATCGAAAGTAGCATAAACCTTTGAAAGTGACTTCCAGTCATCGTTTGAAACATAAACTGTTTTATATGTTGCTTTTGACTGATTGTCGGCACTCTCAACCGAGAGATACTTACTCTCTACAAAATTAGATTTGCTGTCGAGATAATATTCTGTGTCACCAGAAGTTTTTGAAACATCAAGCGACATAATATACGGGTTTGCCCATGACGAATTCTTTGCGTCATATAATGCAGTATCCGTACTGTATGAAGTAGCTACTGTCAGGTCAATTGTTTTATTATCACCCTTGTCACTGAAAATAACATAATCAAGTGAATCATCTACATCTATGTAGTAATAAGTCTGACCGACCGAAGTGCCGGCAAGTTTCATCTGCTGACCCGGCCATTTTGCATTTTCATCAGCACCTGTGTGCCATGCATATGCATATGGGTCTGAATACTTCTTAGTATTGTTATTTATAAAGTAAATACGGCGTTTTCCGGTTGCAACGGGCGAAATAGACTGATAAGGAACCTTTGATCCCGCTGAAAGCTCAACCTTAACCGCACCTGCCGGAGCAACTGTTTCAAACACACCGTTTGATTTATAAGACATATTGTCTTTAAGAACTGTACCGCTTGAGTTGGTGTAGCGGTAGTAAAGTGCAGTTGCACTCGACCAGTCAGAATTTTTGCTTAGGTTAATGTAAATTTTCTGACCATTCGCTGTTGCTGCAAATACATTCAGCGACATACCCGACACTGCACATACCGAAAGCATAATGGTAAGCGCAAGCACAAGGGAAAAGCTTTTTTTAAGGGTTTTGCAAAGCTTTTTGCCTAATTTCATAATTTTTTATTCTCCTTCATTGCCGATTACTCTTTTTAGCAGTTATCGTTATATACGCCTGTACAGCAATTATAACTGCCAATGTTTTATAAAATGCAAATCTTTGAATTTAGCGTTCTTCTTAATACGCATACAATTATATAATAATTTATTGCACATTTGAAGAGGCAATATAGCCAAACTTACGCAAATGTTTTTATTTAATTTGTACACCCGTCGTCATTGTCTCCAAAAAAATGACAGAATGTCGTTTCATTATTTATTTATCATCATTTTTTGACTTTCGGACAAATAAAAACTATTAAACAACCTTTTTTGGCACTTTAAAATGGCTTCAAACTGCACTTTTTGTCTATTTTCAATTCTTTTTTTAGAATATGTTGAAAATTTTATGTATTTTTACAGCCATTTTAAATATGTTAAGTTATGTATTATTTTGCGATTGTTGTTTTCAGACATAATTTAGTCTAAAGCCAACATTTCATAGCTGTTTAAAACTATATTTTGATAAATTTTATTCATATTAAATCAAAATCCGTCAAAATCCTGCATATTTTTCTGTATCACACAATATTATAATAAAAATTTTGGGGCAGTATATTGCATACTGCCCCTCGTTTGGTGATTTACTTAAAACCGCAATTATATAAATCACTTTATGTTAACATATTAAAGATTTCTGCCACAGCACTTTTTGTACTTTTTACCGCTGCCGCACGGACAAGGATCGTTTCTGCCGATTTTCTTACCCTTGCGGATAGTCTTGTTGGCTTTATCTGTGCCGTCTGCCGAAGTTTCTGTCGGCTGTGCAACCTGCTCACGGTGGAGAGCTGCTTTTACTGCGTCTGACTGTTCAATCGGCTCTTCATTCTCTGATGCTGACTGAGCAGCAGCCGCTGCTTTTTGTGCTGCTCTCTTTGCAGCTGCAATTGCGTCCTGTCTTTTCTGAATCTCGTATACACGCTTAGGCATAATGAGCATCATCTTAACAGTATCTTCACGAATGCTTTCAATCATCTCATCAAACATATCAAAGCCTTCAACTCTGTACTCAACAACAGGGTCGTGCTGACCGTAGGAACGAAGTCTGATACCGTTCTTGAGCTGATCCATATTGTCGATGTGTTCCATCCAATGAGTATCAACATTCTTGAGGAGGTAAACACGCTCCATTTCACGGATTGTTTCCTTCGGAAGAAGTTCTTCATTCTCTTTGTAAATTTCAAGAGCGTCATCAACGAGCATTTTCTGAATTTCTTCGGGTTCCATATCCTCAAGCTCTTCAAGGCTAAAGTCATACTTTGAGTCATCTCTGATGAGCCAACCTGAGTAATAATCCTTGAGGCTCTGGAAGTTCCAGTGCTCGGCAGGACCTTCGGGGAGGTACTGCTTGATTGAAGTTGCAATTGTATCCTCAACCATCTTAATGATTGTATCGTGAATATCTTCACCGTTAAGAACCTGATCACGCTGACCGTAGATGATTTCACGCTGTTTGTTCATAACATCATCGTACTGGAGGACATCTTTACGAATACCAAAGTTACGGAGCTCAACCTTTTCCTGTGAGCTTTCGATAATATTAGAGAGCATCTTGTTCTCAATAGGCATATCCTCGGCAACATTCATACGCTCCATCATCATCTTCATTCTGTCGCCACCGAACAGACGCATAAGGTCATCTTCAGTAGAGAGGAAGAAACGGCTGACACCGGGGTCACCCTGACGGCCTGCACGACCACGGAGCTGGTTATCAATACGGCGTGACTCGTGTCTTTCTGTACCCATAATGTAAAGACCGCCGGCTTCTCTTACCTTTTCAGCCTCGCCCTTGATTTCTTCCTTAAATTTGTCATTGAGTTCTCTGAATGTATTTCTTGCGTTAATGATTTCTTCATCATCAGTTTCGGCATAACCTGTTGCCTCTTCAATAAGCTCCTCTGTAAAGCCCTGTTTACGCATTGCGGCTTTTGCCATATATTCAGCGTTACCGCCGAGGATAATATCGGTACCACGGCCTGCCATATTGGTCGCGATTGTTACCGCACCGAGCTTACCTGCCTGTGCAACGATTTCAGCCTCTTTTTCGTGCTGTTTTGCGTTGAGGACATTGTGCTTAATGCCTCTCTTCTTAAGCATTTTTGAGAGAAGTTCCGACTTCTCAATTGAAATTGTACCAACGAGGACAGGCTGACCCTTTTCGTGAGCCTCTACGATTGCGTCAATAACAGCGTGGAACTTGCCATTTTCTGTCTTATAAACAGAATCGGGGAGGTCTTTTCTGAGAACAGGCTTGTTTGTAGGAATTTCAACAACATCAAGCTTGTAGATTTCCTGAAATTCTTCTGCCTCTGTCTGAGCAGTACCAGTCATACCTGAAAGTTTTTTGTAAAGACGGAAGTAGTTCTGGAATGTGATTGTTGCAAGAGTTTTGCTTTCGCTCTGAACCTTTACGCCCTCTTTAGCCTCGATTGCCTGATGAAGTCCTTCGTTAAAACGACGGCCATACATAAGACGACCTGTAAATTCGTCAACGATGATAACTTCGCCGTCCTTAACAACATAGTCAACATCGAGCTTCATAACACCATTAGCCTTGATAGCCTGATTTACATGGTGCTGAATTGTAAGATTTTCAGGGTCTGTAAGGTTTTCAATGCCGAAAAATTCTTCGGCTTTCTTAACACCGCTCTGTGTGAGAGTTGCAGTTTTCTGCTTTTCATCAACAACATAATCAATGTCGTTTTCCTTGTAATATTCCTCCATATCCTCTTTTGCGTCAAGTTCTGCAAAGCGCTGAACCTTAAGAGTTTTTGCAAGAGCGTCTGCCTTTGAATAGAGGTCAGTTGATTTGTCGCCTTTACCGGAAATAATAAGAGGAGTTCTCGCCTCATCAATGAGGATTGAGTCAACCTCATCGACAATCGCAAATGCGTGTGGACGCTGAACCTTGTTTTCTTTATAAACTACCATATTGTCACGGAGGTAGTCAAAACCGAGTTCGTTGTTTGTTCCGTATGTAATATCTGCGGCATAAGCCTTTTTTCTGCTATCGTTGTCAAGGTCGTGACAGATAAGACCTACCGAAAGGCCGAGGTATCTGTAAAGTTTGCCCATCCACTCTGAGTCACGGCGAGCAAGGTAATCGTTGACTGTTACAATGTGAACACCTTCACCTGTAAGAGCGTTAAGGTAAGCAGGGAGGGTAGCAACCAAAGTTTTACCTTCACCTGTTTTCATCTCAGCGATTCTGCCCTGGTGAAGAACGATACCACCGATAATCTGAACGGGGAAGTGCTTCATACCAAGCACTCTCCAGCCTGCTTCACGACAGGTTGCAAATGCCTCTGGGAGAATATCGTCTGTTGTTTCGCCGTTTGCAAGTCTTTCTTTAAGAATTGCTGTCTGATTTTTGAGTTCGCTTTCGCTCATAGCCGCATATTTATCTTCGAGTGCAAGCACCTTGTCACAAATTGGCTGCACACGCTTAACTTCACGCTTGCTGTAATTGCCGAACATAGCCTTTAAAAAATTCATCAGGGGTTCTTCCTTTCAATGTACCGAAAATATCGGTCAAACTGTATTTTCATTAATTATTTTGTTAGATTACTGTACCGCAGACGCTCCAAGACTCTTTGCAGCCTGAATCATTGCGGCTTCAACTACGGGACCTGCATACTGGAAACCGAAACCCGAATCCTGAACAACACAGGCAAAGGCAAGAGGGCAGTCCTCATCTTTTGAGTAGCCGACCATCCAGCCGTTAGGATTCTTATCGTCACCGACTTCACCTGTACCTGTCTTTGCACAGACTGTAAGTCCGCCAAAAAGATTGTCGCCGTAGTAATCCGAAACGGTGTATCTCATAACATCATCAAGCTTTGCCGCCGTATCGGATGAAAAAAGCTCCTGTCCGCTGCTCTTGTAGTTTATGCCGAGTGCGGAGAGTATGGACTCATCTTTGATAAGGGTAGGGTTTGTAGCCTTACCGCCGTTTGCGATTGCGCCGCAGATAATTGCCATCTGCATCGGGTTTACCTTATCATTATACTGACCTACACCCGACCAGCCAAGCTGGTTTTCATTGGCATCGCTGACATCATATGAACCTTTTGCGGTTTTAATTCCGTCAACATCAAAGGAGCTGTTAATGCCGATTTTCTCGGCAGTTTTTGTCATTGTGTCACTTCCGAGTTCAACGGCAAGCTTTGCAAAAACAATATTGCAGGAATGTGCCATTGCCTCTTTATATGTCAGCGTTCCGTGAGTTTCCGTACAGGTAACTTCACTTCCGCCTATGTTCTCACTTCCGTTACAAACCCAAGTGCGGTCATAAAGGTCGGGAATATTCTCGATTGCCGCCGCAGATGTAACGATTTTGAAGATTGAACCCGGGGTAAAGGTTGACGAAAGCACATTATCAAGGTAAACGCCCTCGTATTCGCTTTCGTTGTCCTCGGTAATTTCGGGAGGAGCCTGCGGATCGTAAGCCATGGTGCTTATGGAACAGATAACCTCGCCTGTTTTGTAGTTATATATTACACAGGCACCTTTTTTGTTATAAGCTGCAAGAACATCATAAGCCGCCGCACA
>CACXEX010000109.1 GCA_902766775.1 uncultured Ruminococcus sp.
ACCGAAACAGATTGACATATTAAAAAATTGATGTTAATATATAAGTAAGGAAACGGCTTTAGCTGTTTCGCTATTCAAAACTAATTATTTTTTATAACCGTCTTGTATGGCAGTACAGGGCGGTTATTTCTTTATGCATAAAACTATAATAGTTACTAACAAAGTAAAACAGATTATGTATTCCACGCAAACACCCCCTTTCGTATAAGGGAGTCGAAACAGCCGCCGCCATTTCCTTACAGAGTTATTTTAACAAATATATTGTTTGTTTTCAAGACGGAAGTTTGTGTTTTGTAAAATAAAAATTCGGTATGTAAAAATACACACCGAAACAGATTGACATATTAAAAAATTGATGTTAATATATGAGTAGGGAAACGGCTTTAGCTGTTTCGCTAGTACAGTTTAATTGTTTTTCAACAACCGTCTTGTGCTGCAACACAGGGCGGTTATTTCTTTATGGTGAACACAATAAAAAATGTGAAAATTACTATCACAGCTATGTATTCCACGCAAACACCCCCTTTCATAAGGGAGTCGAAACAGCCGCCGCCGTTTCCTTACAAAGTGATTATATCAAATATATTGTTTATGTTCAAGTGCCGATTGTATATTACATAGCATCTGTGCATCTGTAAATTTGCAATATTATTCTAATAAAGGCAATCCTACTTTACCGTAAGATTGCCTTTATTTTATGCTTTGTGATTTTCTCTTAAATCTGTTCTCTTGATTTTTCCGCTGATTGTTTTTGGAAATTCATCGACAATTTCAAGGTGCTGAATCCACTTGTAGCTTGCCATACGCTTGTTGCAGAATGTTTTGATTTTGTTTTCAAGCTCCTTATCATGCGGTGCGCCGTCTGCCATCTTGACAATCGCCTTAATTGCCTGACCTCTGTCTTTGTCCGGAACACCTATAACCGCACATTCAAGCACATTCGGATATTGCATAAGAACATTTTCAACTTCAAACGGACCTACTCTGAAGCCTCTTGTTTTGATAAGGTCATCGGCTCTGCCGACATACCAGAAATATCCGTTCTCGTCCTTATATGCCGTGTCGCCCGTGTGATATACACCGTGTCGCCACACCTTTTCATAAAGATTTTCGTTGTTATAATATGTGATGAAAATTCCGTGCTGTTTTTTGTCCTTTGGAGGGAATACAACAACTTCGCCTACTTCACCTTGCTTAACCTCGTTGCATTCATCGTCAACAATTCGTACATCATAAAGCGGAGTAGGCTTGCCCATTGAGCCTGCAATCGCCTTGTCCCCTTTGAGATTTGCAAGCATAAGAACCGACTCGGTTTGACCGAAGCCCTCGCAAAGTTCAATTCCCGTCTGCTTAAACACCTCTTCAAAAACTTCATTGTTGAGTGCCTCGCCTGCTGTCGTAAGGTGAGAAAGTGCAGAAAGATCGTACTTGTTCATACCCCTTTTAATGAAGTATCTGTAAACTGTCGGCGGTGCGCAGAAGGTTGTAACCTTGTATTTTTCCATTATACGCAACAGCTTGCCCGGAGAGAATTTGTCAAAGTCATAGACCATAACAGCTGAACCGCAGAGCCATTGACCGTAGATTTTGCCCCATGACGCTTTTGCCCAGCCTGTTTCGGCAACAGTGAGGTGAAGTCCGCCGTCTTTTACACATTGCCAGTATTTTGCCGTGATAATGTGTCCGAGTGTGTAGATATGATTGTGTTCAACAGCTTTAGGATAGCCTGTTGTGCCTGAGGTAAAGTAAATTACCATAGGCTCTTCTGCTTTTGTTTCAACTCTTTCAAGGGTATCGGGAGCGTTTTCAACTTCTTCGGTAAAATCAACCGCACCGAAAATCTGCCTTCTCGGAACAAAAACGGTTTCAAGTGTGTTCTGCTGAGATGCAACCGCAAGCATATCTTCGGCGGTAGTTTCATCGGGAGTGCAGACAGCTGCCTTTATCCCTGCCGTGTTAACACGATACGAAATGTCGCTTTGAGTCAGAAGATTTGTTGCGGGAATAATAACCGCACCAAGCTTGTGGAGTGCAGGGGCAACATACCAGTATTCGTAGTTTCGTTTCAGAATAACAAGAACCTTGTCGCCTTTTTTAATGCCGTGATTTCTGAAAACATTTGCAGCCTTGTTGCTCAGTTTGCTGATGTCGGAGTATGTGAAGATCTTTTCCTCTTTTTCGGGATTTGTCCACACAACTGCCGTGTCATTCGGCACAAGTTCTGCCATTTTGTCAACGACATCATAGCCAAAATTATAGTTTTCGGGAAACACAAGTTCAAAGCTTGTCAGTTTTCCGTTTTCGTCGATAGTTTCTTTACAGAAATTTTTGTATAACTGCATTTTTTACATCCTTACTTAAGTTGGTTTTTTTGGTTTGCTTTTTCAATTAATATTGTATAACACAAACCCTTTTCTATACAATACCGCCCATTATGAAAAAACACGGACTAAAATTTATAATTATTCATCCACGGAATGCAGCTATCCAAATTTGCATAACACTATCCGCATATCGGTATATTGTGAATAACAGGAGCAAATTATTAACATTTTCAACACATTTATTCACATATCGTTTCACGTAGTTGAAAGCCGTAAATCTGAATATTATACAATTTTTAAACGGCAAAACAGTATGATGATACTCTGTTCTACAAATTTGCTTTTTTGCTTGCAATCGGATAAATAAAATATTATAATATAGGTTACAGTCTTGTTTCAAAAAGGTAACAGACTGACAGAGTTAAAGAGAATAAAGAAATAAAAATAGAAACAAAACATTTCAGAGGGAGAAATAAATATGAGAATAGTTGTTCTTGCAGGCGGACTGAGCACAGAGCGTGAAGTTTCAATTTCATCAGGCACACTTGTTGCCGAGGCTCTCAGAAGCAAGGGACACGAGGTTGTTTTGCTCGATGTATTTATGGGTTATGAAGAAAACATCTGCGATATTGACGCACTTTTCAAGCAGAACTACAGCTTTACCGATGGAAATTCAATCGGTGACGATGTTGAAAATACAATCACAAATATCAAAGAGGCAAAGGAAAATCGCCTTGACAAAACATCACGCTATATCGGCAGAAATGTAATTGAAATCTGCGCCGAGGCAGACATCACATTTCTTGCACTTCACGGCGGTGAGGGTGAAAACGGTCAGTTACAGGCAACGCTTGATTTGTTCGGAATCAAGTACACAGGTTCGGGATATCTCGGTTCTGCGCTTGCAATGAACAAAGGTCTTACAAAGAGCGTGTTTATGCAGAAGAATATCAACACTCCGTCAGGTGAACTTTACAAGAACGAAAAGGACGCTCTTGCATGGAATATGTACCCGTGCATCGTTAAGCCATGCTCGGGCGGTTCGAGCGTGGGCGTTTCAAAGGTTGAGAATGCAGATCAGTATAAAAAGGCTGTTAAAGAGGCCCTCAAATATGAGGACGAAATTGTTGTTGAGCAGTTTGTAACAGGCAGAGAATTTTCCGTCGGTCTTATCGGCGGCAAGGCACTTCCGCCGATTGAGATTGCTCCTAAGTCGGGAATGTACGATTATGCCGCAAAATATCAGGCAGGCGCAACAGTTGAAACCTGTCCGGCAGACATTGACGAAGAAACCGACAAAAAGCTCCGTGATGCCGCAACAGAGGCATACGAGGCACTTCACCTTGAAAGCTATGCACGAATCGACTTCCTTCTTGACAAGGGCGGTTTTACATACTGCCTCGAGGCAAACACTCTCCCCGGCATGACTCCCACAAGTCTTCTTCCTCAGGAGGCGGCTGTTGAGGGTATAAGCTATCCCGATTTGTGCGAAAAGATTATTGAAATTTCACTTGCAAAATATCCCGAAGAAAAATCTGATTTTTAATAAGAGGTTAGTATGAAAGACTTTACTCTTGCCGAAATCGCAAAGGCGTGCAACGGCGAATATGTCGGCGATGAATCGCTTAAAAACACAAAAATAACCTCTGTTGAGCGTGACAGCCGACAGGTGAAGAACGGAAGTCTGTTTCTTGCCATAAAGGGCGAGCGTGTTGACGGTCACGATTTTATCGAAAAATGCTTTGCACAGGGTGCTGTGTGTGCATTGTGCGAGAAAGCTCCCGAAAAAGCGACAAAGCCTTGCATTGTCGTTTCCTCAACACTTGATGCCGTTAAGAAAATCGGCAGGGCATACAGAGAAAAATTCGACATTCCTGTTATCGGAATTTCGGGCAGCGTCGGAAAAACCTCTACAAAAGAAATGCTCTATGCCGTTCTTTCACAGAAGTTCAAGACCCACAAAACACAAGGCAATCTCAATAACGAGCTCGGTGTTCCGCTAACGCTTCTTTCAATGCCCGAGGATACCGAGGCGGCTGTTATAGAAATGGGTATTTCCGATTTCGGTGAAATGACAAGACTTTCCGAAATGGTTCAGCCCACAATCTGCGTGCTTACAATCATCGGCGAATGTCATCTTGAAAATCTCGGCGACCGTGACGGTGTTCTCAAGGCAAAAACAGAGATGTTCAAAAATGCCCGTGAAAATGCAGAATTCATTCTCAACGGCGATGACGATAAGCTTTCAACCGTTAAGGATGTAAACGGCAAAAAGCCTGTTTTCTTCGGACTTTCCGAAAAGAACGATTTTTACGCAAAGAATATCAAGAACAGCGGTGACGGCAAGGTTCTTGCAACACTCTGTTTTGACAATAAAAATATTGATGTGGAAATTCCCGCAATCGGTACATATATGGTAACAAACGCTCTTGCGGCTGCTGCCGCAGGCAAGATTCTCGGCCTTACCGATGAAGAAATCGCAAACGGAGTTGCCTCATACAAAACAGTAGGCAGTCGTGCTAATGTTATAAACACAGGCAAAATCAAAATCATTGACGACTGCTACAACGCAAATCCGACATCCGTCAGAGCGTCACTCGACACACTTTCTAACCTTGACGGCAGAAAGGTTGCAATTCTCGGCGATATGAAAGAACTCGGAAGTGAAGAGTTGAAACTCCACTTTGACACGGGTGCTTATGCAAAGTCAAAGGGTATCGACACGGTTATAACCGTAGGCGAGCTTGCAAAGGAACTTGCAAAAGGTGCGGACGGCAAAGCGTTTGACACGATCGAAGATGCAAAACCCGAAATTCTTAAAACAATCAAAAGCGGCGATGTTGTGCTTGTTAAGGCATCACATTCAATGCAGTTTGAAAACATTGTTGAGTTTCTCAAACAGAATTTTTGATTTACCGCAAAAAAATGTTGACAAATTAAAAATACAGTCATATAATTGTCTTATAAAGAAAAAACCTGTGAGCAAGAGTAGTAGGTTTTTCCAAAGCTTTCAGAGAGTCAGCGGTTGGTGTGAGCTGACAGCAGAGGATTTGCTGAATGGACTTGTGAGGGCGGGCCGAAAGCCTTTAGGCAAGTAGTTTCCGACGGAGCTCAACCGTTAAAGTGAGAGGCATATGTCAGTATGCTGTTAAAGCGGGCGTTTATCGTCAATTTGGGTGGTACCGCAGAAGTTGATTTTTCAAGACTTTTGTCCCTTGTGGGGACAGAAGTCTTTTTTGTTTATGTTAAAACTTTTACCAAAGAAAGGTTGGTGTACGATGATTAAACCGTCTTATGATGAGGTATTGAACCTCAAAGACAATTACAGCGTTATTCCGATTTACAAGGAAATCTACGCTGACGCATTCACCCCAATTAACCTGCTCAGAAAAATTGCAGGAAAATCCGACAAATTTTTTCTTCTTGAAAGTATCGAGGGCGGTGAAAAGTGGGCAAGATATTCATTCATCGGATTCAACCCCAAGGCAAGACTTTCGTACAAAAACGGAACTCTCACAGTTACGGGCGAGGGCGCAAGAGTTGTTAAAACAGCAAAGCCCTATGACGCTCTCCGTGAGTATCTTGCCGATTACAAAACTCCGCATTTCAAAGACATTCCGCCGTTCACAGGCGGTCTTGTCGGCTATTTCGGTTACGCAATGATTTCTGTTGCAGAGCCTGTTTTAAAGCTCAAAAGAGGAGATACAAACGATTTTGATATGATGCTTTTCGACAAGATTATCGCCTATGATCATCTCAAAGAAAAACTCATTATCATTGTTAATATGAAAACAAATGACACAAAGGCACAGTATGAACTTGCCAAAAAGGATATTGCAGAGATAATTTCGACAATCACATCTCCCGAACCGCTTCCCAAGCTTGAGAGTGACGAGAATGTTGAATTTACGAGCACATATTCAAAAGAAGAATTTTGCAAAATGGTTGAGAAAACCAAGGAGTACATCTTTGACGGCGACATCTTCCAATGTGTTGTTTCAAGAAGATTTGAGGCGGATTACAAAAATTCCCTCATCAATGCATACAGAGTGCTGAGAAGTACAAACCCGTCACCTTATATGGTTTATATGTCAATTGACGGTGACGAGATTATAAGCACCTCTCCCGAAACACTCGTAAAACTCCAGAACGGAGTGCTTAACACATTCCCGATTGCAGGTTCTCGTCCGAGAGGTAAGACAGATGCAGAGGACAATGCCCTTGCAGATGAACTTATCCACGATGAAAAGGAACTTGCAGAACATAATATGCTCGTTGACCTCGGACGAAACGATATCGGAAAAATCTCCGAATTCAATTCGGTTAAGGTTACAAAGTATCAGGAAGTTCTCCACTATTCAAAGATAATGCACATTTGCAGTGAGGTTGAGGGCAAACTCAAAGACGGACTTGACGCTTTTGATGCAATCGAATCCCTCCTCCCTGCCGGAACACTTTCGGGTGCTCCAAAAATCAGAGCCTGTGAAATCATTGAAGAACTTGAAAGAACTCCCCGTGGTGTCTATGGCGGAGCGCTCGGATATGTTGACTTCAACGGCAACCTCGACACCTGTATCGCAATCAGAATGGCTGTTAAGAAAAATGACAAGGTTTATGTTCAGGCAGGCGCAGGCATTGTAGCCGACAGCGTTCCCGAAAGCGAATACGAGGAAACCTACAACAAGGCACTTGCCGTTATGAACGCAGTTAAAAATGCAGGGGAGGTAAACGCTTTATGATACTTTTTATTGATAACTACGACAGCTTTACCTACAATCTTGTGCAGTTCTGCGGCAGCGTAAATCCCGACATCAAGGTTGTAAGAAACGATGAAATAACAGTTGATGAAATCAAGAAACTTGCTCCCTCCCACATTATCCTCTCACCCGGTCCGGGTTATCCGAAAGATGCCGGAATATGCGAGGAAGTTATAAAGGAGCTTGCAGGACAGTTCCCTATTCTCGGTATTTGCCTTGGTCATCAGGCAATATGCGAGGTTTACGGTGCAACAATCACCCACGCAATAAAGCTTATGCACGGCAAAAAGAGCGATATCATCGTTGACACAAGCAAGAAAATCTTCAACGGACTTCCAAAGGTTGTAGAGGGCGCAAGGTATCATTCGCTGATTGCGAAAAGAGATACAATTCCCGACACACTCGAGGTAATCGCAGAAGACCCCGACGGTGAGGTTATGGGAGTTAAGCACAAAGATTTTGAGCTTTACGGATTGCAGTTCCACCCCGAGTCAATTCTCACCTCACACGGTATGGAAATGATAAAGAATTTTATTACACTTTGCAAATAACACGGAAAGGATTGAAATTTTATGATTAAAGAGGCAATAAAAAAGTTGGTTGCAGGCAATGACCTCACATTTGATGAGGCCGCACAGGTTATGGACGAAATGTTCTCAGGCACAGCAACTCAGTCACAGATGGCGGCTTATCTCACAGCTTTGAGAATCAAGGGCGAAACAATTGACGAAATCACCGCGAGCGCACAGGTTATGAGAGAAAAAGCACTCCACATAAAACCTAACCGTGATGTACTCGATATCGTCGGCACAGGCGGTGACGGCACAGGCACATTCAATATTTCAACAACAGCCGCATTTATAATTGCCGCCGCAGGAATCCCCGTTGCAAAGCACGGCAACCGTTCAATGTCAAGCAAGAGCGGTTCGGCTGACTGCCTTGAACAGCTCGGAATTAACATCAACATCTCTCCCGAAAAAAGCGAAGAGGTTCTCAACAAGGTTGGTATCTGCTTTATGTTTGCACAGGGCTACCATTCATCAATGAAGTATGTTGGTCCTGTTCGTAAGGAAATCGGTATCAGAAACATTTTCAATGTTCTCGGACCTCTCACAAATCCGGCAGGCGCAGACCTTCAGGTAACAGGTGTGTATTCAGAGGCGCTTGTTGAGCCGATTGCACAGGTTTTCTCAAACCTCGGTGTTAAGAAAGGCTATGTTTTCTACGGTATGGACGGTATGGACGAGGTTACTCTCACAACAACCACAAAGGTGTGTGAGATTGACAACGGTAAGTTCAACACATTCGTTCTCAATCCCGAAGATTACGGTCTTAAACTTTGCTCACCCGAAGACCTTGCAGGCGGTGACGGCAAAGAAAACGCAGAGATTACAAAAGAAATTCTCAGCGGTGAAGTCAAGGACGCAAAGCGTGACATCGTTGTTCTCAATGCCGCACTCGGACTTTGCACAGGCGGCAAGGCAGATTCAATTCAGGACGGCATAAAGCTTGCAAACGAAATTATCGACAGCGGCAAGGCTTATGCAAAGATTGAAGAATTTGCAAAGGCTACCAATGAATAAAGGTGACACAATGATACTTGAAACAATTGCAGATGCAAACAGAGAAAGATATAAAGAAATCGAAAAGCAAGTTCCGCTTGAAGTGATAAAGCAAAAAGCACTTTCAATGGAAATCAGCAATGAATTTCCGTTTGAAAAGGCGCTTGCAGGCAAGGATATTTCATTTATATGCGAGGTCAAAAAGGCATCTCCGTCAAAGGGAATTATCGCAGAAGATTTTCCCTATGTTCAGATTGCAAAAGACTATGAAAACGCAGGCGCAAGTGCAATTTCCGTTCTGACAGAACCAAAGTGGTTCAAGGGCGAAAACGCTTTTCTTGAAGAAATTTCACAGAATGTTAGTATTCCGCTTTTGAGAAAAGATTTCACAGTTTGTGAATATCAGATTTACGAGGCAAAGACAATCGGTGCGTCAGCCGTGCTGCTTATCTGCTCACTTCTCGACACGGACACAATCAGAAAGTGGATTAAACTTTGCGACTCCCTCGGACTTTCGGCACTTGTTGAGGCACACACAGCCGATGAAGTGTATTCCGCAATTGCCGCAGGAGCAAGGGTTATCGGTGTAAACAACCGAAATCTCCGTGACTTTACGGTTGACATAACCAACTGCACAAAACTCCGCAAGCTTGTTCCCGACAACATTATTTTTGTTGCCGAAAGCGGAATTAAAACACGAGATGATATTAAGGTGCTTGAAAACGCAGGAGTAAACGCAGTTCTCATCGGTGAAACACTTATGAGAAATCCCGACAAAAAAGCCGCACTTGACGAATTGTCGGGCAGAAAATAAAAATTGATTAAAAGCCGTGTGCAAGCACACCGATGAAAGTGTAGGGGCGTTCATTGGACGCCCGCCGTGTGCAACGCACACCAAAGATATAAAGTAATTAAGGGGAATCAAGATGACAAAAGGAAAATTCGGTATTCACGGCGGACAGTTCGTTCCCGAAACGCTGATGAATGCAATTAATGAATTTGAAGAGGCATACAACAAGTACAAGGACGATCCCGAGTTTGTTGCAGAACTCGACACACTTATGCGTGAATACGCAGGCAGACCGTCACTTCTCTACTATGCCGAAAAAATGACAAAAGACCTCGGTGGTGCAAAGATTTATCTCAAGCGTGAGGATTTGAACCACACAGGTTCGCACAAGCTCAATAACTGCCTCGGTCAGTGCCTTCTTGCAAAGAAAATGGGCAAAACAAGAGTTATTGCCGAAACAGGCGCAGGTCAGCACGGTGTTGCAACAGCAACCGTAGCCGCACTTCTCGGACTTGAATGTGAAATCTTTATGGGCAAAGAGGACACAATCCGTCAGGCTCTCAATGTTTACAGAATGAAACTTCTCGGCGCAAAGGTTAATGCCGTTGAAACAGGAACAATGACTCTTAAAGATGCCGTAAACGAGGCAATGCGTGAGTGGACAAACAGAGTTTCCGACACACACTATGTTCTCGGTTCGGTAATGGGACCACACCCGTTCCCGACTGTTGTCCGTGACTTCCAGAGCGTAATCGGCAAGGAAATCAAGGCGCAGATGCTTGAAAAGGAAGGCAGACTTCCCGATGTTGTTATGGCTTGCGTAGGCGGCGGAAGTAACGCAATGGGTGCTTTCTATGAATTTATCAAGGATGAAGATGTAAAGCTTATCGGTTGTGAGGCCGCAGGTCTTGGTGCAGACACTCCAAAGACTGCCGCAACAATCGCAACAGGCACTCTCGGTATCTTCCACGGTATGAAGTCATACTTCTGTCAGAACGAATACGGTCAGATTGCTCCTGTATATTCAATTTCGGCAGGTCTTGACTATCCCGGTATCGGTCCCGAACACGCAAATCTTGCCGACACAGGCAGAGCAAGCTATGTTCCCGTTACAGACGAAGAGGCTGTAAACGCATTTGAATATCTTTCAAGAACAGAGGGTATCATCCCTGCAATTGAAAGCGCACATGCAGTTGCACATTGTATGAAAATTGCCCCGACAATGGACAAAGACAAGATTATCGTAGTTAACCTTTCGGGCAGAGGTGACAAGGATGTTGCGGCTATCGCAAGATACAGAGGGGAGGATCTCCATGACTGATATTAAATCTGCATTCCAAAACGGCAAGGCATTCATCCCGTTTGTAACAGCGGGTGACCCTGACCTTGAAACAACTGAAAAACTTCTTATTGAAATGAGCAAAAATGGCGCTGATATTATTGAAATCGGTATCCCGTTTTCAGATCCTATTGCCGAGGGTGTTGTAATTCAGGAGGCTGACCTCCGTTCCCTTTCGGCAGGCACAACGACTGACAAGATTTTTGATATGGTAAAGCGTATCCGTCCTCAGATTGATGCCGCTCTTGCCGTTATGACTTATATGAACCCGATTTTTGTATATGGTACAGAAAAGTTTATGGCAAAGTGTCAGGAGTGCGGAATCTCCGCAGTTATCGTTCCCGACACACCGTATGAAGAAAAGCACGAGCTTACCGATTACAGCGGAAAGTACGGCATTGATGTAATTTCTCTCATCGCCCCCACATCTCACGAGAGAATCAAGATGATTGCAAAAGAGGCAGAGGGCTTTGTTTACTGCGTTTCATCAATGGGCGTTACAGGTGTAAGAAGTGAAATTACAACCGATGTCGGCGAAATGGTAAGACTTGTTAAGTCTGTAAAGGACATTCCGTGTGCAATCGGTTTCGGTATTTCAACTCCCGAACAGGCAAAGAAAATGAGCGAAAGTGCAGACGGTGTTATCGTTGGTTCTGCAATTGTGAAGATTGTTGCAAAGTATGGCAAAGACTGCATCAAGCCCGTTTGCGACTATGTTAAGAGTATGAAGGAAGCGATTTCGTGAGTACGGTCGAGGAACTTCAAAGCGTAATTGACAAAAGCAAAAGAATAGTATTTTTCGGCGGTGCGGGAGTTTCGACAGAAAGCGGAATTCCCGACTTCCGAAGTGTTGACGGTCTGTACAATCAAAAGTACGATTATCCGCCCGAGCAAATTCTCAGCCACACATTTTTTGTTCACAAAACAAGCGAGTTCTTCCGCTTTTACCGTGACAAAATGCTCTGCCTTGACAAAAAGCCGAACAAGGCGCACTATAAGCTTGCAGAGCTTGAAAAGGCGGGAAAGCTTTCGGCTGTTGTTACCCAAAACATTGACGGACTTCATCAGGCGGCAGGCAGTAAGCGTGTTTACGAACTGCACGGAAGTGTTCTTCGCAACTACTGCACAAAGTGCGGCAAGTTCTATGATGCAGAGTTTATCAAGAACTCTGCCGATATTCCCAAATGTACTTGCGGCGGTATTATAAAACCCGATGTTGTGCTTTATGAAGAAGGACTTGACGACAGCACGGTAACGGGTGCGGTCAATGCAATTTCAAAGGCCGACACGCTGATTATTGCAGGCACAAGCCTTACGGTTTATCCGGCGGCAGGGTTTATCCGCTACTTTGGCGGTGACAATCTTGTGCTTATCAACCGTGATCCCACTCCGATGGATCAAAACGCAAATCTTGTGTTCCACGAAAAAGTGGGAGAATTGCTTGACAAAATTACCGTAAATGTTTAAAATCTAAGTGGCAGGAATTTTTCTTTTAAAAAATTATTAGAAAAGCCATTTTTCTGTTACAGCATATAGATAAATGAAAAAATCAATACACAAGATGTTGTTGCGGAGCAGAGAAAACCGATAAAATCCGCATAAAATCCAACTTTTTTTGTAAAAAGACTTGATTTTTGCACATTCTTGTGCTATCATAATTCCTATATGACCGATACTTTAAGGAGGTGGGACAATGCCAAACATCAAATCTGCTAAAAAGCGTGTTAAAGTTATTGCTACAAAGACTGCTCGTAACAAAGCTACAAAGTCAGCTCTCAGAACAGCTGTAAAGAAGGCTTACTACGCAGTTGACACTAACGCTGACAACAAAACAGAGGCAGTTCGTCTTGCTATTAAGAAAATTGACCAGGCAGCAGCTAAGGGTATTCTTCACAAGAACACTGCAGCAAGAAGCAAATCATCACTTGCTAAAAGACTTAACGCATCAGCATAAGTGCAATAAATCTTACAAGCTTAAAAGCAGAGAATATTCTCTGCTTTTTTATTTTGTTCTGTTGACATTTTTGTAAAAACTGTTAGAATATAAATAAAAGATACGGCAGATACTACTGCCATACAAGCATACAAAATTTGGAGGCGACAGAATATGAAAAATCATAAGTGCAGATGGGCTTTAATTATCGGTATCATCTCTGCAGTTGCAGCTCTTTCTGCTGCTCTCACAGCGTTCTTTATCGTTAAGGATAAGCAGAAAAAAGATGACGAGGAGCTTATGGAATACCTCGACAGCTCAATTGAGTAATTATTGAGTAAATCTTAAAAGC
>CACXEX010000110.1 GCA_902766775.1 uncultured Ruminococcus sp.
AAAGTAATTGCTCCGTGTGCAATAACTATGTAGTAAGTTTTTTGATAACAAAGTATGATTAAATTCAGTGAGGGAGGACAGAGAAATCTGTTCTCCCAAGTTGTATTTATATTAATTTCAAAATAGTTTTGAGATTAATATAAGTGCAACAGTTATAATATGTTTCTGTTTATAAAAAGAGGATAAAAAATAATATGAAAAGAGTTATAATTACAATCATAGGTTCATTGGTGCTTTTGGCAGGGTTATCATTTGTGTGTTACCCATTTATAAGTAATTATCTTATGGAGCAAAATCAATCCAGTGAAATATTAAATCAAAATCTGTCTGTTAATCAGGGTGAAAATAAGAATATTGAAAAAGCACTTATAGCTGCCCGTGAATATAATAAAAGACTCTTAAGCAATGTTATGCTCAGCGATCCATTTAATTACGATTCAGATAAAGATTATGATAAGAAATACTACGAACTTTTAAATATGAATGGTAACGGGGTTATGGGCAGCATTGAAATTCCAAAGATAAACGTAAAACTTCCAATATATCATGGAACATCAACTAGAACACTCGAAAAAGGGATAGGGCATCTTCAAAAAACTTCTCTTCCCGTTGGCGGAAAAAGTACTCACGCTGTGCTTACAGGACATTCGGGACTTTCGACATCAAGGCTATTTACTGACCTCGAACAATTATCAGTGAATGATATTTTCTTTATCTATGTTTTAAACCAAAAGTTAGCGTATAAAGTTGACAGTATTAAGGTGGTTTTGCCCACGGAAATTAATGAGCTCAAGGTTGTAAACGATAAGGATTATGTAACTTTGGTTACTTGCACCCCTTACGGTAAAAATACTCACCGTTTGCTAGTTAGAGGGGAGAGAACCGACTATTATAAGGCAAAAGAAATTGCAGATGAAACGAAACCTGCTGAAACTATATGGATGATGCAGTACAAAAAAGCCTTGATGATTGGGTTGGCAATACTTCTCATAATAATATCAGTATTCTTTACTTTTAAATTTATATTAAAAAATAGGAAAAGCAGCATAAAGAATAACGGATAATGAAAAAGTACTGACATCAATCATTGGCTGCTTATCACTAAATAGTCATCAATAGCTCTACTAACTGTGTATTGGTAGATCACAGGGGATGAAATGGAGCAAAATACTTTCTTAACATAGAACGGTTAAAGACAGGTGACAAGGTTTATATAGAAAATTTTTTGGTACACTCACATATACCGTAACGGATAAATAGATAATAAATATTATAAATCCGAGCTATGCAATATTCTGCACTTGTCCAGAAAAGTTGGATAGCAAATTAAGTGATATATCAAAATCTATCCAAGCTGTAACACGGGAAATGACAATTTTAACCAATGATTCATTTGAAACAGTTATTATAAGTTCAGATTCATGGATAGTAATTGAAAATACATCATATTTTATAATTCCTGTAATATTAATAATTTTTGTTGTCATAACATAAAAACTACATCTTAAATAGCTTTATATAACCATCGATTATTCATCGGAAGTCTTGTTCTCAATAGTTTTGTCGTTTTGATTTTTATCATTTTCTGTTTTTTTCTTAGCAGATTTTCTTCCAATCACATAGGCAAGAGCCAGGATACATATACATCCTGCAGTTATACCCATTCCTGCAAAGAAAAATGCAATCTGTCTGTCTTTGGTAGGAGCATGATCAACATATTCGTCATATGATGCACCTGTTGTTGTGGGTTCTGTCGGGTGCTTGCTTTTTCCGCCCTTTTCAGTTTGTTTTGTGTTTTTATGCTGCTTTGATGAATTAACATTGCTTACAGAATTTGATGCATTATTTCTTATCTGAACACAAGACGCTGTGCAATCTCCCACATCTATGAAATCAACATTTCCGTTGACACATTCGTTTACTGTATAATCTATATATGTTGTACCTGTTTTTAAGGTTTTAAAGGAAAGTGTAAGAACTTTATCTCCATTTGAAATGTTCTGTCCGTTTGAGTTCAGAAAAACCACTTTGATTTTGCCGCTTTTCTTATTAACCTGAATTTTGGAGTTGCTGTCAACTGCTTTAACTTTCCTAAATTCAATAAAATCTGTATCATATTTAAATTCAAATGTAGCTGCGCATAAAAGATTATTTGATTTTGCAGAAAGTGCAACTTCAAAAAGTCTGTTAGGCTTCATATCGGCATTCTGAATTTCAAAGCTTATGTTGTCTGCCGCAAAGACACAGCATACCGAAAACTGCAATATGACAATCAAAACGCCTATTATACAATAAAACTTTTTCATAATTCACCGTTTAAAATTAAAATAATTCAAATTCTTACTTGATTTTTCTGTTTCCATTTGATATAATAATCAAGTCGTTTGGAGAGATGTCCGAGCTGGCCGAAGGAGCATGATTGGAAATCATGTATACGGTGAACACCGTATCAGGGGTTCGAATCCCCTTCTCTCCGCCATATATAAAACTGAGCAAACAAGCCGATGTTTAGTGTTTATCGGCTGTTTGCCTGTTTTTTTAAAAACATTTTTTGCGTTAAAACTTGATTTTTTGCGTTAAAAATTGATTTTTTGTGTTAAAATCCAACACGAAATCCAACACGAAATTATGCTTTCTTTTGATTGTTCGTTTCTTTTGAAAAATTACTTTCAAAAATGTTGATGATTTTGGTATTCATTTCTTCCTGTTTATCCCTAAGAGTGTGTTGATAAATATTTTGCAGGACTGACACAGATTTCCAACCGCCTATTTGAGCTATATGTTTATCAGGAATACCCTTTGCGTGAAGTTCGGAAGCAAAGTAGTGCCTCAGCTTGTGAAACGATATATGAGGTATGTCGTTTGTATCGACGAGCTTATTAAAGGCATTAGACAGTTTGGTTGGGGTACAACCGAAATATTTCCATTCTCTCACTTCTTTTAGGATATGCGGGGGAAGAGGTACAAATCGGTTTCCGGCATTAGTCTTTGGCGGTTTAATAACAATGTTATTATCTTTGTCATAGACAGCGGCTTTGTTCACGGTGATACCTATATCTGTAATGTCATCGGGAGTTAATGCGCAAATTTCAGAGCGTCGAAGGCTGCCTGAACTTGCAAGCAATATAGGCACACGGATAAAGTCATTTGCATTATCAAGCAATGTATTGATTTCCGCAGTTGTCGGTATTATATACTTTGGTTCAACCTTTTGTGGAAGTCTTGTTGTGAGAATTAATTGAGGCTTATATGCTCCGAGTACAGCGGACAACAGTCCGTGCGAATTTCGTACAGATTTAGGAGAATATTTGGCTGACATCTCATTAACCGCCATTTGAATATGCTCTTGTGTTATTACACTGAGCTTCATCGGCATAAGGCTCTTAAAATCATTTCGTAAATTCTTCTCGTATCCGTCAATGGTTGACGGAGCAAGAACAGAAGATTTACTGTCAATGTATCTTCTGTACGCTTGTGCAAGAGTCATATTAGTGTATGTCAACTCTCTGTTCTCACGATCGTGCGTGAACTCCATTGCCATGTACTCGGCTTCTTTTTTCGTTTTGGCGGTAAACGATTTATAATGCCATTTACCTTTTTCGTCTTTGTAATTGGGAACTAAAACACGATAGTTGCCCGATTTTAGTTTTTTGGCTTTTGCCATAATATCATCTCCTGTAATGTGGTATCGGCTCTTGTTCCACCAAGTAAAAATGCCGACACCATTTTATACCATCCTCGTACTGTTACCGCAGTACGGGGATTTTTTATTTTATTTATTTCTTCCGGCTGATACAAAAGCATATATTGTTACTGCCGTGGTAAAAAACCAAAAGAGGAATAAAAGAAAAACAACAACAGACCGCCAATCAAACGGCATACTAAATAATGTAATCAATCCATATATCCAAAAACCCAATTCAAATGGAATTGAAATCAAAGGAAACATAGACAGTATAAGAAGTGCAACGGCAATTAGCCAACTAACAAGCATAGGGAGCGGAAGCATAAACACCGGTGCTATTGTCGCAAAAGCACCTATCCAATAAAAAATTTTATCTTTCATAATTGTCACCTTCCAAACTTATATGATTTAATCAAGTTTCTAAACTCAGCATTACTTATCATATCAGAAACGACAGCGTGTATATTTGGATAAGTGGGATTTGCTTTCGGATTTTTATAAGTTTTTTCAACAGCTGATTCTATTATTTCTTTATTATCAATAAGTGAATCACAAAGCTCTTGTGATGTAAAATCCGTATCAACGAGGAAGTACAAGAATTCAAGTTGCATAGAAAGTCCGAAAACATGAAAAAGAGTTCTATCTTCAAAATTGCTTAAAAAGCCAAAATCTCCCGAATGTGGAACATTATAAGCAAAATTTCCTATTGTACCTGTCAACGCATATCCAACACTTCTTTGAATCGTATCTGATGAAATTTCTCCTGATGATACATAATATAAACTATTGCATAGAGCAGTAGCACACAATAATTGTTCTTCATTTAAAATTTTTCCAAATGGAGTGTCACGAAAGACACAATATGTAGTTGTAATATTAGAAGCAATGAATGTTAAATTATCCCCATTTTCAATATAATTATTAAACAAGTCAGATACATCTGAATTTGTTGACACATCATAGTTATCATAAGTATTCTGCTCGTTTTCTCTTTTCTGAGATCCATTTTTTGTTTTTGATGCTTCTTGATGAATATAAATAATCATTCCCATACAAGCCGCAACAATAATTCCACAAATTATTGCGATTTCCATATTTACCTCTCATTCCTTGACAATATATGTCAATTGATATAAAATAATATTTGAGAGGTGCGTGTTTATCTCTCATCCCTATTTTTTATAAGCCGTCTGTTGGTGCGAACAACAGACGGTTTTTCTTTTTATAATTCAATCCTTAATTCTTTTGCAAAATCTTCAAGGCTGATGTTGTCATTTGAATTGTCAGGATTGCTTTTGCAGTTGTCATACAGTTTTTGACAGTAAGCGTCATCAACAATCTTTTCAATTTGTTTTAATACAGTACCGTTGTATGATACTTCTCCGCATTGACTGCATTTTGAACAAGGAACATTGCGAATGATGACAATGCAGTTGCCAAAATCTTCAACATAGGTTGTTGTGCTGTCAATCATATCACCTTCACAATAAAAGCAAGTCATAGTTATTGCTTAACTCCTAAATAGTCAATAAGGGCATTTTGGAAAACCTTTGAGCAGTTCACACCGTCTTTATCTGCCAAATCAGCAAGCCAAGCGGGGAGGGACAATGTCTTTTTCACAAAGCGGTTATTGATTTTATCACGGAAAGAGGGCATAAACACTTCAATAACAGCAGGAACTTGATTCTTTTCAAGCTGAATGTTCTGAATAGGTGTAGGTTCGGGAATTTCTTCACCGTCCTGTTCCATACCCCAAAGATGAAGTCCGAGAGCTTCCTGTGCGTTCTTTAAAGCCTCTTCCATAGTGTCTGCACAAGGAAGGCAACCTGGCAAATCGGGAAATTCAATTGAAATTCCGTCATCTTCCATATCTAACACTGCAATGAATGAATATCTGTCTTTCATTTCTAAAACCTCCGTATCAATAAAAGGGGATTGCGAGCATTATTCAAATTTAATGCCCGCTTGCTTTTCTATGCTTTTAACGGTTTTTATCGGGAAGTCTTTTCTTGGGTGGGTTACGGTAACACGCCCCTTTTTGGTTGGGTGCTTAAATTGGTGGTGGTCGCCGATACAACCAACTTCATACCAACCGTCAGCATTAAGCATTTTTATTATTTCCCTTGATGTATAGCTTTTCAAGTTTATCTCCCCTTTATGTCTATATTATAATACATAATAAATTATGTGTCAATAGTTTTCGGTAAATAATTTATTATGTATTCAAAATTTAATATAAATAATATTCCCGACACGCTTGAAATCAGGCGTGTTTTTCTTTTATGTCGGAAAAATCGGGAGTTGTGTATTTTGCGTTGCCGATTAAATCTTCTGAATATTCAAGCAATTTTTGTTTTCCACTATCATTCAAAAGGCGATAGTTGGAAATCAGTTTACTTTCAACTTGCGTGTAGCTTTGACTGTTACTCAAGTCATATAAATCATCAAGAGTAAAACCCATACTATGTACTATAGCTTTTGTACTGGTTAGAAAAGGTTCTTTTGTTTGACCGGCAAACAACTTATCAATTGTGCTTTTTGAAATTCCGGTTTCTTCTGAAATCTGTTTTGATGTTTTTCCAGAAATTTTTTTCATTTTTTTTAGCGATTCAAGCCACATTTTTTTCACCTCACAACTGAATAAT
>CACXEX010000111.1 GCA_902766775.1 uncultured Ruminococcus sp.
AAGTGGTGCAATAAATTCAACAAGTTCATCACTTTCACTGTTCTTTTTCTTGACAAATTCAGCAATTTCTTTGTCTTGCTTTAACTTTTCAGCTCCGTTGTTTTTTTTCAAACTCTGTTTAATTTCCTTAAGTTCATCATACATCTCAAGAAGTTTATCAAGCTGATCTTTTTCGATTTCAACTGTTGAAGCTTCTGTATTTCCAGTTATTTCTGTGACGTCTGTTTTTTTAGTTGTTGCCATATTTCCTCCAATTTATGCCACAGCCGGAGAAACCGTCTGTGCTACTGTATTAAGTGAAGCAGCTGATTCGATTCTTACCATTCTTGTTTGACCAATAATGCCTACGCCGTGTGTCGTTTTCCAACCTTGTGTTGCTCTCTGGTTCAGCGGGTCTGCAGTACCACCTGAGCCAAAATTCTTGACTATTGTTTGCGTACCTTCTCCTTCGATTTCAACAGTAACATATGCATCTTTAGCAAATACAAGTGTTGAATATACATTTGTTTTATTTGCGCCTTCGGCTGAAAATACTTTTGAAAAATTTGATTGAACGAATTTTATATTTCCGATTGTACCGATTTCACCTTTGTAAATTTTATCTGCATTAGCGTATTTAACTACAGAAATGAAATCTTTGTTTGAAATGATATCATATTTAACGTTCGGATGAATTATAGCTACATAACTCTCACCAATAGGTTCGGCATTTTGACATTCAAGATAGTTAAGAGCACGGAAAATTGTGTCAATTGTGAGCTTGCTGTTTGCTGTAATTGCAGCTCTGCTTGAAACCTCAGTTATTGTGCCATCAGAAGCAACCGCAGGAGCGTATATTACACTTGTGCCTGCGTTAAGAGCCTCACGGTCGATTTCTTCAATTGTTCTACCCGCCTGACTTGCTAACTCTTCACTGTCTCTTATCATAACATCATCTCTTGAACAAAAACTTGCCCAGTCCGTAACTGGAGTGTAGCTGCCATACTGGTTGACGGCAATCTCAACATAGTAAAAACTCATTTGATTACCGGTTGGAGTAATTCCTTCTTTAAGTGGAGTTGTAACTGTTGGATATGGGGAAATGCCTCGTTTATTGTATATGTTTCCAGATTGCTTTGGAATTGTGTCATGTTCACCAAACTGACCGTGCACACATTTTGCAGTCAAATTCTTCAAAAAGACCCTGTGATAAAATGTAGCTTTTTCAGGTCCCCACTCGTTTCCTGAAGTTTCCTTTGTATTCCCAAATGCGTTAAAAACATAACCATTTGATTTATTAACACCGCCGGCATCAACCGTTATGTCGTGAATATTGAGAATAAAATTAATTATTTTGCTTTTCATTTTTACCTTCCTTTCAGACAAAGCTTTGATTTAAACTTTAAATGTGAGCCTTGCCATTTTTTACATTTTCGTAAAAGGTATCAAACTCTGCATCTGTCATTTCAGATACACTCTTTCTTTTTGATGTCGTATTGCTGCCTTTTGCAGCGCTTTCAATCGGTCTGTGTGCGCCGCTTTGAATCGACTGTGAAACAGCACTTATTGCAGCTGAACTTGAACGCTTAACTAAGTCTCTCTGAATCTCTTCCCAATGAGCCATTTTGTATGCCTCTGTTAAATCATATATTTCATCATTGCTACCTGTTTTTTCGTTATGTTCGTTTCGACGTTGAGCAATAAAATCAAGAGCTGAACGAAACGCAGGATTTGCAAATTCACTTTCAAGGTCAAAACTCGGGAACTCTTTTTGTGTTTCAACTGCAAGTGTTCTTAAATGTGTATCAAGTTCTCTTACAGCTTTTTCTCTTCTTAGAGATTCAAGTTCTTCTTGCTGTTCTGCAGATTTTTGCTCAATAAAAAAATTATTTCTTGCTTCTTCGGCAGTTATGCCATTTTCAAGAGCTTTTTCAGAGAACAAGTCGTTATCTGTAGATACTGCATTGTAAAGAGCATCCAGATCATCTGACTTAATATCTTTATATTTATTAGAAATTAGAGAAAGAATTTTATCAGTTTTCTCTTTTCTTTTCTGCATATCTGTAATCTGTCTGTCTTTTGTCGACATTCTGCTTTTAACAGCAGACTCCATTTTTGAATGATATGCATCTTTGTATTTGCCTTTAATCAAACTATCAAACTCAGCATAGTAATCATTTGAATCTTTTGATTCTTCTGATTCTTCAATATTGCTGTTTTCACCTTTTACGTCACTGTTATTTTGTTTTCCAAAAGCATTGTTGTAATCCTCGATAAGATCGTCACCAATACCGAGTTTTTCTGCTCTTGCTCTTGTTTCATAGCTGATGTTTTTAAAAGCACCGTCATTACCGTTGTCTGCTTCTCCGTCAGCTGCGCCTGCTGATTCTCCATCATGCAGATTAACGATAAGATTTAACATTTTTTCGTCCATTCGAACCTCTTTCTCCAGTCTATCCTGGGTGTCTCTCTCGTCTTTCCGAGGTGTCAGGTCTTTGTACAGTCCAAAACTGTGACCTTGTGATTTAATTATATCAACTACTAAAAATCAAAAAAAGTTAAAAGTCCTTTTACTTTGAAGTATCATAATAATTAAGTTCTACTTCGTCAGGATAATTCCTTTCAAAAAGCTCAAAACCTGTAATTAGGGCCTTTATACCTGCATGGGTTTCTGTATCATTGTCATGTATATAAAAATCCGTTTCTGTATGTCCATTTTCGTAAGCTTCTTTGATAATTTCAGCGTTACCTTCAAACTGCATTTCACGTACAAATTGTAAAAACGTTGAACACAAAGCACTTACAGCAACACAAACATCATGAGAGCAATGACCATTTGATTCAAAATACACGCGATTATTGTCTAATTCAATCAATGTCAGATTAATCACATTGTTACCTCGTCTTTTGTGTTTTCTGTTTTTGTGTTTTCTGTTTGCTGTACTGTCGATGCATTTTTGTCTTGAACGGCGTTCTGGACATCAGCCGCCGTTCTGCTTGCGTTCATTGCTTCGAGCATTTGAACTTTATTTGAGAGTTCCTGCACCGCCTGAGACAGTGTCTGATTCTGTTTGATTTTCTCAATCAGTTTTTCTCTTCCCTCAAATGTCATTCCGTCAAGCATAACAAGTGTAGCGTCTGCCGCCTGCGGATTAAAAGCGCCCATTTGAAACAGTTTCATCATCATTTCATTTTGTGCTGCAGTTGCAAATGGACTTGCTTTTTGAGCCTTAACATCAATATCGAAAATCGGCAGTCGTTCAAGTATGTTTCCGTCCTCGTCGGTATAATTCACTGTCTGTCCGTCTGTGTCCGTGTATGTAATCGGCTGTTTCATCAAGCTTGTATTATCAAACTCCTCATAGGTTGTCTGATTATCTTTGCCCGTGATTCTGAAAATTCTTGGCAGATTATAAAACTGCCTCATAAGCTCAATTTCAAGCTGTGCAACCTCGGTCATTGCCTCTTGTGCAAGTTTATTTGAATCCCTGCTCACCTTGCCGCCTGCTTCCTGCAATGCCGCAATTGCAGAGCCACTTGTAACTCCTGCTGCACTGGCTCCATTTGATGCATCATTTGTGGCAGAGGTTTCTTTTATTTCATTAAGTAGTCTGTCGTACAAGCTCCACGCGCCTGCTGCAAGTTCTTTTGTCTCAATCGGCATAATCTGATCTCGTGGATTGCAGTTGACTTCGACAATTGTTTTCTCAAGATCAGTCATATCATCTTTATTGAGCCCAATGCTCTCACTCACATAACTCCGTGGTTGGCTGTTAACTTTGACATTAACAAGCATATCATGCTTGAGTTCGTCAAGTTGATTCTGCGGTGCTCTTACAACATCCATAAAGCCAAACCCTACTGGTGTGCCTCTCAAACGAAACATCGGTTCCAATACAAATGGGTACTTGCCGTGATTATAAATCGGCTTCCCCTCATTCTCAGAAGAATATAGAATATGCTCACCAACAAATTTGCAAAGGTGCAGCTCTCTGTTTTTCTTATAGTACCAGTCAAGCATAATGATTTTTTCATTTGACTTGTTTGAGTTATCGTATGTAGTGTGTTCTGTCAAACTGAGAGATGCGGTAGAGACACTCTCAAGTTCTGGATAAATCTTTTTTATTCCGTCTTCGTCATAATATCTAGCAAAGAATATATTTGCACTGTCTTGTAAGTTATCAATATGCGGCTCCCAGAAAAGATTTAAAATGTCAACACGGCTGATTGATATATCGCCGAGTCCGTTCTCGGCAGTTTTATCCCATAATACTGCATAACAACCACAGCCGCCTACAAACTTATCAAGCTGTTCATCTGAGTAAGTTCTCAAAAATCCGTTTCGTTTATGTATGCATGGGATAACGCTGTTAAGTGCTTTTGCAGTCTGTTCATCGTCTTGTGCTCGAGGCAAGCAGACGATCTCAGGGTAGTTGTCCATTGCATCTGCGTGTTTGTTCATAATGACATTGAGGGCCTGTGCTCCCTTGCGCTTAGGTATTAGCACTTGACGAACACCTCCCTCATCATCCTGCTTTAACTGCGGTGCTGTTGCTTCTGTATAGAGCAGATTATATTCTTCAAACGCAAGCTTAAATCGTTCGTCATACGTCTTCTTGCTATTCTGATATTTTCTGAATGTCTGCGTCGCTTCGCTGATTTCTTCAAGTCCGATAGGCTTACTGTTGCTCTCGTCATTTTCTTCTGCCTGATTTGGTTTTTCGTCAAGCCCGTTATTATCGTCTGTGCTGTAAACATTGCTCAGCTTTGATTCGTCACCGGTCAAAGCCGGATATGTACTTTTGACCGGCATAATCATACCGTTTTCATCTCGTTTTACTTTGCTCATCTTTTGCTCCTATCTGTAATATTTCATTTGACACATGTTCAGCGGGTCAAATGCTCTTGCATTTCTTAACACCACCTCTTTCGGTGTGATAATTGATGTCATAAATCCGTAGCGCTGTTCGTCGTAAATATGATCTTCTCCATCGGTGTCTATGTCTTCAATATCAACCTGTGAATACACGAGATTTGGTATTGTTCTGATAAAATTTGTGCAACTTGAAAAGCTTTGAAACATCGGATACCCTTCTTCATCAAATGCAAGCCTTGAGTGAAACTGCATTTTTCCAGCAATTCTCGAATTGTCGCCTTTATTCCAAAATACTCCAAGTTGTGCGTGTGTAGCAGCTTGACTCTTGCCGCTCCCTTGTTCTGCAAAAATTGCAGGGTCCGCAACACCGTATATTTTATGACCTTTAATCTGTGGGTCGTTTCTTTCAATTGCCAAAATTTCCTGTGCAACTTTTTCGATAGACCAACGCACGCCTGTATTCGGCTGATTTTTTTTACAGCCATACAGTTCTCTTATTCGGTACATTCTGCCATCTTGGTCAACGGCAGTCCAACCGACTGAAAACGGTCTTGTATACCCCCAGTCGTACGAACGAATTATTCTCCAACTTTGCGGGATTTTAAATGGTTCAATGACATGCGTCCATCGTCTGTCTTTGTAGTGCTCTCTGTTGTTTATCCATTCTGTGAATACCTGTCCCTCAAAGCTGTCCCACGAACCATAAAGCAGAGCATTACGCTCTGCTTCAGGAAGCTGTGCAAGACGCTTGACATAATCTGGATCATTGCTCATAAGTGCATTGTTGTCAAACACACTTGCTGTGATAAAAACTTTACTGCTCCAGTAGTTTTTTGTACTACCATCAGGCATTATGACTTTATCATTGAGCCATATTGTCTCTCCTGGTGTTCCAGCTGTAACAAAATACTGCTTAACCCAACCATGGCCAACACCGCCAGGGTTTGCAGTCGAGCGCATGTACACCCTTGTTTCATTACAATTTCCTCGATTTCGGGATTTCAAATAGCTGTATTCGTCAAATGTAAACTGAGTTAATTCATCAAATCCCACAAAATCATACTGTTGACCTTGATATTTATATTTATCATTTGAACGGTACAAAGAACCGAGTTTTATTTGAGCTCCGCTCGAAAATGTCCACACCCTTGTTGTAGCATTATATTTTGCTCCCACATCAATTGACGGATAGATTGCCCTTGTTTGGTCAATAATTCTTGCGAGGTCGGGAACTGCTCTACGAAGTATAAGTCCTCTGTACTCAGATATGTTGACTTGTCTTGCCGCTTCAACCACAAGATAGTCAGTTTTTCCACCGCCTGCCGCACCG